>JBIISU010000135.1:0-4184 GCA_044340815.1 Opitutales bacterium
GGTCAGTCCCCCCAGAACCCCTCAGCATCGCCGTAACTTAAATACCTCAGCGGTGTCTTAATACCTACCCTCCCCATGTCGACCTTGCCGTCCACCCTCCGGTTCGCCTCCTTGCTCCTGTTCAGCGGCGTCGCCGCCTTGCGTGGCCAGGAGATGAAGATGGAGGCCGACGCGATGGCCGCCAAGCCCGCCGCGGCGAAGCCCGAGGCCAAGGCGCCGGAGAAGGTCGATCCCGCCGGCTTGGAGTTCTTCGAGAAGAACATCCGCCCGATCTTCAGCGAGCATTGCTACAAGTGCCACTCCGCCGCCGAAGGCGCGTCCAAGGGCGGCCTGATCATGGACTCGCGCGCGGCGCTCCTCGCCGGCGGCGACCAAGGTCCCGCCGTCGTCCCGGGCAACCTCAAGAAATCCCTGCTGCTCGTCGCGGTCCACCAGGAAGACCCCGAGCTCTCGATGCCGCCCCGCAAGGCCGGCCCGAAGCTGAGCGACGCGAAGATCGCGACGCTGGAGAAGTGGGTCATGATGGGCGCGCCGGCCCCGGCCGGCGGCGCCGACAAGTTGACCGGCCTCTCGCAGAAGGCCCGCGATCACTGGGCCTTCAAGCCGGTGCAGGATCCGACCGTGCCGACCAAGCTGAGCGCGCCCGCCTGGTGCCAGAACGAGGTCGACGGCTTCATCCTGGCCAAGCTCGACGCGATGGGCCTCAAGCCCAATCCCTCCGCCGACGGCGAGGCCCTGCTGCGCCGCCTCACCTACGACCTGCACGGCCTGCCGCCCACCAACGCCGAGGCCGAGGCCTTCGCCCGGGAGTTCGACGCCGCCGTCGCCCGCGACGCCCTCTCCCAGCGCAACGGCCAGCCCGCCCGCTCCGCCACGCTGGTCCTCGAACGCACCATCGACCGTCTGCTGGCTTCGCCCCGCTACGGCGAGCGCTGGGCCCGCCACTGGCTCGACACCGCCCGCTACTCCGACACCAAGGGCCTGCGCCGCGGCGGCGCCGAGGGCGACCGCTCCGCCAATGCCTGGACCTACCGCGACTACGTCATCGACTCGCTCAACGCCGACAAGCCCTACGACCAGTTCATCATCGAGCAGCTCGCCGCCGACCGCCTGCCCGACCTGGCCAAGGACGACCCCCGCCTCGCCGCGCTCGGCTTCATCACCGTGGGCAAGCGCTTCGACAACAACGACGACACGATCGACGAGCGCATCGACACGACGACCAAGGGCTTCCTCGGCCTGACCGTCTCCTGCGCCCGCTGCCACGACCACAAGTTCGACCCGATCCCCGCCGCCGACTACTATTCCCTGCACGGCATCTTCGCCTCCACCATCGACCCGCTCGTCGACCCGGTCATCCGCGGGGCCCGCACCGCCCCGGCCGCGGTGCGCGCCGATTACGAGAAGCAGCTGCGCCAGTTCATGGACGAGAACGTCCGCGGCTACTACAAGTACATCGGTGGCCAGATCACCCTCCTGCACAAGGGCTACGGCGCCCGCGCCATGGTCGCGCTCGCCGGCGGCGTCCGCTCCGAGAAGGGCTTCGACATGCAGCAGAAGTACAAGGACAAGTTCGTCGTCGACCGCGAGGTGGACGGCGCGATGGCGATCCGCTCCGACTCGCCCATCACCGGCCCCCTCGCCCGCGTCCGCGCCATCCCCGAGGCCCAGTTCGCCGAGAAGGCCCCCGCCGTGCTCGCCGCGGTCCTGGCCGACAAGAAACTCGCGGTCAACCCCCTGATCGCCGAGGCCCTGCGCAACCTCAAGCCGAAGTCCCTCGAGGACGTCGCCTTCGCCTACGACGCGGTGTTCACGAAGAACCACGATCGCATCATGGCGCACCTCCAGATGCGCGGTATGCCCGGCAAGCGCGCCGAGCAGGACGACAAGGCGATCGCCCAGCTGGCGGCCTACCCGTTCCCGACCCCGAACTACGAGGACATCGCCACGACCACCCAGATGACGGTGCTCGTGTCGACCCGCGCCTTCTGCGAGCCCTGGCAGTCCGCCCCGGCCTTCCAGAACGGCAACATCCCGACCCGCTTCTTCCGCTTCGACGCCATCAACGCGCTCGACCTGACGCACCCGGGCGGCCCCGGCACCGCCATGACCGTCGCCGACGCCGAGAAGCCGCGCGACACCAACGTCTACCTGCGCGGTGACCGCAACAAGAAGGGGGCCGTCGCCCCGCGCCAGTTCCTCGAGATCCTCGCCGGCCCCGATCGCCAGCCGTTCTACGAGGGCAGCGGCCGCCGCGAGCTGGCCCTGGCCATCGCCAACCGCACCAACCCCCTGACGCCGCGCGTGCTCGTCAACCGCGTCTGGCTCCACCACTTCGGCGCCGGCATCGTCTCGTCCCCCGACGACTTCGGCAACATGTCCGAGAAGCCCACGCACCCCGAGCTCCTCGACTGGCTCGCCATGCGCTTCATGGACGACGGCTGGTCGCTGAAGAAGCTCCACAAGCGCATCCTGATGTCGGCGACCTACCGCCAGTCGGCCAACCCGCAGGTCAACGCGCTGGTCGCCCAGAAGGGCGCCGTCGACCCGCTGAAGGTCGACGCCGCGAACAAGTACCTCTGGCACGCCAACCTCCGCCGCCTGGACTTCGAGTCGATCCGCGACTCCATGCTCATGCTGACCGGCAAGATGGACACCACCCTCGGCGGCCGCCCGGTGAACATCACCGAGGACCCGATCAGCTACCGCCGCAGCATCTACGGCTACATCGACCGCGAGCGCCTCAGCGACCTCCAGTCCCAGTTCGACTTCGCGGATCCCGACATGGCCAACTCCAAGCGCGGCTCGACCATCGTGCCCCAGCAGGCCCTGTTCTTCATGAACAACGAGCTGTCCATCGTCGTCGCCCGCGCCGTCGCGGCCCGCCCCGAGGTCACCGGCGCCTCCTCCGACGACGCCCGCATCGCCCAGCTCTACAAGATCATGTACCAGCGCTCGCCGACCGCCGCCGAACTCAAGTTCGGCCGCGAGTTCGTCCGCAAGGTCGCCGGCTACATCGACGAGCCCGTCGCCAAGGCCAAGCCGGCCCCGGTCGCCAAGGCCCCCAAGCCGACGGCCCGCGAGCTCATGAACAAGCCGCTCGTCCCCAGCGCGCCGCTCGTCGCCGTCGAGGTCCCCAAGACCAAGGTCACCGGCAACGGCCTGGTCAACGAGGGCGTCAAGCTCGACAAGCGTCCGGTGACCCCGCTCGAGATGCTCGCGCAGGCCATGGTCTGCTCCAACGAATTCGTCTACCTCAACTAAACCCGTTTCTACAACCAAACCAAAAACATCATGGAAATCCAGAACTGCTCCAACAGCCTCCCGACGCCCAACTCGCGCCGGGAGTTCCTCCGCCAGACCGGCATGGGCCTCGGCACCGTCGCCTTCGGCACCATGGTCGCCGACTACCTCGTCGCGCCGGCCCGCGCCGAGATCTCGGCCGACCTCAAGCCCCGCAAGGCCCCGCTGCCGGCCAAGGCCAAGCACGTCATCCACATCTTCGCGGGCGGCGCCCCCTCCCACCTCGACACCTTCGACTACAAGCCGGGCATGAAGGCCTTCGCCGAGAAGACCGCGTCCGGCCAGGGCGGCGTGATCTTCCCGACGCCCTTCGAGTTCAAGAAGTGCGGCAAGTCCGGCCTCGAGATCTCCGAGATCTTCCCGAAGCTCCAGGAGCAGGCCGACGAGATGTGCGTCATCCGCTCGATGCACTCCGACCTGCCGGCCCACGGTCCGGCCGCCAAGCTGATGCACACCGGCTCGGCGATCCTCACCAAGCCCTGCCTCGGCTCCTGGGTCCTCTACGGCCTCGGCACCGAGAGCCAGGATCTCCCCGGCTTCGTCAGCCTCGGCGGCGGCGCGGATGGTCGCCAGTCGGCCTTCCTGCCCTCCATCTTCCAGGGCGCGAAGACCTCCTTCCGTCCGGGCGCCCCGGCCAACAAGGTGATCGCCAACCTCCAGAGCGAGTTCACGACCGAGGAAGCCCAGCGCAAGCAGCTCGACCTCGTCCGCCAGCTCAATGAGCGCCACATGCAGACCGTGCAGAAGGATGAGCAGCTCGAGGCCCGCATCGAGTCCTTCGAGCTCGCCTTCCGCATGCAGACCGCCGCGACCGACGCGTTCGACATCTCCAAGGAGTCGCAGAAGACCCGCGACGCCTACGGTAAGAGCGACCTCGGTGC
>JBIISU010000007.1:0-14295 GCA_044340815.1 Opitutales bacterium
CTCTGCGCCATCGGCACCGGCATGCTCTGGGTGGGTTGGTACGGCTTCAACGCCGGCTCGGCCCTCGCCGCCGACGGTGTCGCCGCCCAGGCCTTCATGACCACGACCCTCGCCGCGGCGGTAGCTGCCTTCACCTGGGCCGCCCTCGAGTGGGTCCTCCGCAAGCACGCCAGCATCCTGGGCCTCTGCTCCGGCGCCGTCGCCGGCCTCGTGGTGATCACCCCGGCCGCCGGTTTCGTCTCCGCCTCGGGCGCGGTCCTCATCGGCGTCCTCGCCGGCGTGGTGCCCTTCCTCGCGGTGGTCTACCTGAAGTCGAAGCTCGGCTACGACGACGCGCTCGACACCTTCGGCGTGCACGCGGTCGGCGGCACCCTCGGCGCCATCATGACCGGCGTCCTGGCCACGGTCGACGCCAACGCCAACCTCGCCACCAACCTCAAGGACGTCGTGGGCAAGACCCTGGTGACCGAACAGTTCAAGGCCATCGCGGTCACGCTGGTGATCTCCCTCGTCGTGACCGCCGTCCTCGCCTACCTTCTCAAGGCCACGATCGGCCTCCGCCCGACCGAGGAAGAGGAAGCGCGCGGTCTGGACATCTCCGACCACGGCGAAGAAGGCTACAGCCACAACTCCTGAGCCTCCCCGGCGGGAGCTCGGCCCACAGGCCGCCCATCCGGGCGGCCTGTTTCTTTGGGGCACCCCTCCAAATAATGCGCCGCCCCCTTCCTTCGGGTTTGCCTTTTCGCCGGATGGTGACAGTATGCTGTATACAATAAATCTATGATGAAGTTCTCCGCCACCCTGGAAGGACCCTTCGTGGGCACCGCCGAGGAGCTCGCCGCCTACGTCTCGGGCAAGCTGGCCGCCCTCGGGTTCGGCCCCCGCTTCCAGGCCAACGAGCGCCTCGTGCGCTTCTACGCCTTCGAAGGGCTGATCGACAAGCCGGAGCGGGCCGAGGACGACAAGCGCCGGGCCAACTTCGGGGACAAGCAAGTCCGCCAACTGCTGGTGGCGCGCATCCTGTCGGAGCGCGGCAACGACCTCGAGACCATCCGCGGCATGCTGCGTCAGCACGGCAGCCTGGCCCAGCTGAACCAGCTCATCGACGAGCATGCCATGGCCTCGGAACTCGAAAGCCGCCCCTCGCGGGAAATCTTCGCCGCGATGGCCGAGCCCAGCGCCGCCTACCTCCGCTCCCCCCGCCGGCACAGCCCCTCGGGCGCGGCCGAACCCGGCGCCAGCCGCCCCAGCCGCTTCAGCAGCGAGACGCTCCAACAGTTGCGCGATGTCTCGGAGTCCCGCTCGCCCGGGTTGATCTTCCGGAAGATGGTGATGCGGGAATACGAACGGCCCGACCTGACGCCCGAGGTGCGCGGTCTCTACCGCCAGCTCCTAGCCTTTCACCCCACCACGCCGGGCGAGCCACCCAAGCGAGAGCGTTGGTCCAAGATACGCTTAGCGCCCTGGTGCGAAATGATGGTTCACATCGACGGCAGGGCCAAGCCCAGCCAAGAAGAGATCGATGAGATGGTGGTTAATTTCCGCAAGTCATTGGAAGACAGTTATATGTAAGTTAAAATCCTATTTATGACAGTCAGGATTTAAGTGTTAATGACAAAAAAGATGCTGTAGTGGTGTTGACAGTATCTAGGCGGCATGGCAGAGTGGATGTCCTTCACTCCCATGAGCCAACCCACCATCGAAATCCTCGCCCTCAAGAAGGGCTTCCTCCGCGCCGCCGCCGAACCGACCCACGCCCTCGTCCGGCTCGTCTCGCCCGAGCAGCCGGCCCAGGCGACCACCGCGAAGCGCGCCCCGCTCGACCTCGTCCTCGTCATCGACCGCTCCGGCTCGATGAGCGGCGAACCCCTCAAGGCCGCCCTCGAGGCGTCCTGCCGCCTCATCCGCGGCCTGCGCGACGATGACCGCGTCGCCGTCGTCACGTTCGACTCGCAGGTCGACGTGATCCAGCCCCTCGCCCACCCGACGGACCGGGATGGCCTGCTCCAGCGCGTCCGCTCGGTCCACAGCGGCGGGTCGACGGCGCTCTTCGACGGCTGGGAGACCGGCATGCGCCAGCTGGTCGGCCAGGTCGGCAAGGAACGCATCGCCCGCGTCATCCTGCTCAGCGACGGCCAGGCCAACCACGGCCTGACGGACGAGACCGCGATCTGCCAGCACGTCGCCCGGGCCGCGGCCGCCGGCATCACCACCTCCACCGTCGGCCTTGGCCATGGCTTCAACGAGACGCTCATGACCGGCATGGCCCGCGCCGGCGAAGGCGCCGCCAACTTCGGCCAGACCGCCGACGACCTGGACGAGGCCTTCGAGGAGCAGTTCGCCATCCTGTCCAACGCCTTCCTCCGCCAGGTCCGCGTGGAGATCCAGGGCGGCAGCGACGTCCAAGCCCGTATCCTCGGGGACTTCCTCGAGGAGGGCCGCGCCACCAACCGCAAGCTCGGCACCCTGCCTTGGGCCTCCTCGCTCGTGGCCGTGGTCGAACTCAAGGTCGGCCCGGCGGCCCGCGCGGACTCGCTCCTCGCGGTGAACTTCTCCGCGGTGACCAAGGACGGCGAGCCGGTGACCTTCGGCCCGGCGATCCTGGCGCTGCCGGAACTCGACCTCGCCGCCTTCTCCGTCCTGCCGGCGGACGCCAACGTGGCCGCCGCCGTCGCGGAAGCCGTGATCGCCGAGAAGCTCGAGCAGATCGAGGAACTCATCCGCTCGAGGCTGATCAAGGACGCCAAGGAAAACCTCGCCGCCCTCGCCGCCCGCGCGGACCTCACCGACTGGGTGAAGCAGAAGGTGGCCTACCTGCAGCGCCTGCTCGAAGAGGACGAAGTGATGGCCCTGAAGGAGATCCGCTACGGTCGCCGCAGCATGACCCACGGCGCCAAGACGATGAACCTGGAGGACTTCAGCGAGACCGTCGCCCATGAGATGGTCGCGAACCGCGCGATCTTCCTCCGCAAGAAGGCGGCCGCCGGCCGGACCACCCGTCGCCAGAACCCGACCCCGCCGCCCGCCGCCCCCGGCAACGGCCCGACCCAGCCCTGAGGTCGACCCCCGGCCGCCTGACGCCCGATGGAAGCGATTCCATCGGGCTTTTTGTTGCCCGCCAAAAGCGAGGGGACAAACTCGAGGCAGTCCCATGCCCCGCGCCCTTCGCCTTACCCTTTGGTCCGTCGGTCTCCTCGCCCTCCTGCTCGGGGGCGCCCTCTTCTGGGTCGACGGGCAATTGCGCGCCGATGCGCTCGGCGCCCGCGTGAAGGGACTGCTCGCCGACGCCAAGATCCAGGGCGGCGTCGCGAAGATCGAAGCCGAGCTCGACGGCCGCTTCACGGCCGAGGGCATCGACCTCACCCTGCCGGATGGCCTGCAGTTCAAGGCGGCCAGCATCACCGGCGACCTCGGTCTCTTCGCCAGCTTGTTCGGCACCTACACGCTCGAGAAGTTCGAAGCCAAGGGGCTCGAGCTCGACCTGAGCCACCGGAAGCCCGCGCCCGCCGCCCCGGCCCCCGCCGCCGCGGCCGGTCAGGCCACGCTGCCGCGCGTCGTCCTCGGTCCCTATTCCGCCGCCGGTCGCGTCACCTTGGCCGACGGCACCCTCCTGCGCTTCAGCGTCGCGGGCGACGGCATCGACAGCGCCGGCAAGGTCGACCTGCGCGCCGGCGTCGCCTGGCCCGGTTTCGCGGTGGGGACGAACCAGACCAAACCGCAGGCCGACGTCGTCCTCGCGGCGACCCTGCGGGAGACGCTCGGCGGCAAGGGCCTCGCTCCCGATGCGCTCGCCGCCGCCCTCGGGGAGGCGACGCTCACCGTCACCGCCAAGGACACGAGCCCGCTGGCGGCGGGCAGCATGAGCCTGGAGCTCAAGGCGCGGCACGGCGCGCTGGCCGGCCTCGATTTCGGCGGTCAGTTCAAGCCCGCCACGGCCGAAGGGCTCATCGTGCAGGGCACGGTGAGCGACGCCGCCCGCCGGCCGGCGGCGCGACTCGACGTCGCCCTCGCGGCGGGCGTGGTGGCCGTCGGCGCCACGCTCGACGTGGACCCCACCAAGTTCGGGATCCTCTCCAAGGCCTTGCCGGACTGCCAGGTGAAGGGCCGCATCTACGCCGAGCTCGCCGCCGCCCAAGGCACGTGGCGCGCGAACAGCTGGCCGGAGCAGCCGCTGCAGGCAAGTTGGGCGGACCTCGCCCGCTTCTCGAAGGCCATCCCGAAGGGCGCCACCTCGGCTTGGACGCTCGCCTTCGGCCTCGCGCAACGGACCGACAGCCTCGTGCTGGAGACCCTCAAGGTGCAGGGCAACGGCATCGAGCTCACCAGCGAACAGCCGATCCTGATTCCCCAAGGCAAGCTGCCGCAGGACGTCGCCCTCCGGCTCAAGGCCGCCGACGCCGACCTCATGACCCTCGCCCCGTTCCTCGCCGGCGCCGACCTCGCGATCACGGCCGGCCGCTGGACCGGCGAGGCGACCATCACGCTCGCGAAGGGTCAGCCGGCGATCGACACGGTGAAGACGCACGCGATCCGCGGCCTCGACGTCGAACGCGCGGGTCGGACGATCCTGCGCGGCATCGACGCCGACATCCCGCTACAGGCCGCCAACGGGGCGCTCCGGCTGGCCCCGTTCCGGATCGCCGCCGAGGCGGGCACGCTCGCCTCCGGTGAGCTGATCTTCCGCCCGGGCCTCGACGGCGCCTGGTCGGCGACGGCCGACGTCGACCTCGGGATCGCCGAGCTCGCCGCGCAACCGGGCTGGGAGGACCTCCCCCGCGACAAGCTGGCCGGGATCCGCGTCGCCGCCCAGGCCGCGCTCTCGCAGGCGGCCGGCGACAAGCCGACCGTCACCGCGACCACCGCGAAGATCGCGCGCGCCGGCGCCGACCTCCTCAAGGTCAAGCTGCGGCAGCCGCTCATCCTCGGCGGCGCCAAGCCGACCGGCGTGCTCCTCGAAGCCTCCGCCGCCAACCTCCCGCTCGAATCCGTCGCCGCGCTCGTGCCCGGCCTCAAGTTGAGCGGCACCCTGGAACGCGCGGACCTCGTGGTCGGGTACCGCACCGAAGGACTCTTCGTGCGGACGGAAGGCGCGCCGCTGGCCTTCGTCGGCACCAGCGTGAGCTGGGCCGGCAAGGAATGGGTGAAGTCCTGCGACCTCGCGGCCAGCCTCGACCTGCTGGTGGGCGAGAAGGCCACCGTCCTCGGTTTCGGCCAGGCGCGGTTCACGCACCAAGGCCGCGTGCTGGCGGCGGGCGACCTCTCGCTCGGCCTCGGCGAAGCGCCCACGACACTGAAGCTGGCCGGCAGCCTCGGCGCGCTGGCGACGCAACCCTTCGCGGGTCCGCTCGCCGCGATCGCCACGGGCGACTACCGGGCCGCCGCGACGCGCGCGACCGACGGCAGCATCACCGTCAGCCTCGACGTGAGCGAGGTGACGACCACGAACGGCACGGGCCAGATCAAGGCGGCCGAGGTGCGGGGCAAGTACGTGCCCGAGGGCGCGGGCCTCTCCGCCGAGGGGCAGATCCGCCTGCGTTGCGGCAACTTGACGACGGGGAGCTTCACCCTGACGCAGCGCGTGACCGGGACCCGCACCGACTGGCAAGGGAAGGTGCAGTTCGACAACCTCGACGGCGACGACGTGCTCGGGCTCCTGCCGCGGGCGGGCGAGGAGAAGCCGGCCGCGCCGACCAAGCCGAAGCCCGACGCCAAGCCGCTCTGGGCCGACCAGACCGGCGCGGCCGAGCTGCGCATCGCCCAGGCGAGCTTCAAGGGCCTCGTGACCCGCGACTTCCTGCTGCAGGCGACGGTCGACGACCAGGCCGTGAAGATCACCAAGCTGGGCGGGACCTTCGCCGAGGGCACGCTCGGCGGCGGCGCCAAGCTGGAATTCAAGCCGGGCACCGTGGGCGGCCCCTACGTGCTCGACGGCACCGTCGTCCTGAACGGCTTCGAGCTCGGCGCCGTGGCCGACACGATCCCGGCGATCCGCGAGTTCGCCCAGGAGTTCATCCGCGGCAAGGCGGCGACCAAGGCCAAGGTGACCGGCGTCGCCGGCACCGTCGGCGAACTCGCCGGCGTGGTCACGATCGACGCCGAGCTGAACTCCGGCGGCGGGCGGCTCCGGTCGTTCGGCGACACGAACCGGGGCGCCGCGCTGACGGCCGGGACGGTCAGCGACGTCGGCGAGACCCTCGGCGGCTTGGCGATCCTCGCCGGCGCCCTCAACAAGAACCAGAAGCAGGGCGAGAAGATCGCCAAGGTCGGCGCGGCGATCTCCGCCGTCTCCAAGCTGCAGAAGGCGCTGGCCGACTTCCGCTACGAGCGCCTCGAGCTCAAGGCCTCGCGCCTGGCGAGCGGGACCCTGAAGCTGACGACCTTCGAGCTGCGCAACGCCGACCTGAGCATCGCCGCGAACGGCGGCATCCAGATGCGCGACGGCGTCGCCTTCGCCGATTGGCCGATGCTCTTCGACGCGAAGCTGCGCGGCGCCGGCGAGTTCGCCGAGTACTTCAACCTCCTCGGCTTCGGCTCCGGCCTGCCCGAGGCCGACGGCCTGACGGCGGGCCCGGCGTTCCAGGTGAAGGGCTCGCTCAACAGCATCCACTCCGACGTGATGGAGAAACTGCAGGGGGCGGTGGACCGCTATAAGTCCGGCGCCAGCTACCAGCCGGGCAACCCGGCGCAGGAAGCCGCGCCGGCGCCGCCGAAGCGCAACGCGCTGGAAGGCCTCCTGAAGGAACTCGGCCGATGAGGCTCGGCCGCGGCGCGCTCATCGGCGGCACCGCGGTCCTCGGCCTGCTCGCGGCGGGGGCGCTCGCCTGCGGCACCGCCGGCTGGGGCTTCGGCGAAGGCGGGGCGCTCGCGCTCCTCCGCTTCCCGCGGGTCCTGGCGGCCCTCGCGGCGGGCGCGGCCCTCGGTCTCGGTGGGGCGACCCAGCAGGGGCTTTTCCGTAATCCGCTCGCGGACCCCGGCCTGACCGGCGTCTTCGGCGGCGCCCTCCTGGGGATGGCCCTGCTGCTGGGCGGCGCCCCGGGCTTCGCTTGGGCGCACGCCTGGAGCCTCCCTGCGGCCGCGTTCGCCGGTTCGCTCGGGGTGTCCGGCTTGCTCGTGCTGCTGGGCCGGGATGGCCCGCCCGCCCGCCTCCTGCTCACGGGACTCGGCCTCAACGCTTTCGCCGCGGCGGGCACGCTGCTGATCGCCAACCTCGCCCCGGAATCGCGTGAGCTGCTCCTGAACGGCAGCTTCGGCGATTGGTTGGGGATGGCTTCGCCCGAACTGGTGGTACGCCCCCTGCTGCTCTGCGCGCTCGCCGGCGGCGCGCTGCTTACCTTGGCCCGCCCGCTCGACCTGCTGGCGCTGGGCGAGGATGCCGCCCAAGCCGCCGGCTGCGACCTCCGGCGCTTGCGTCGACGGGCGATCGTGCTCACCGCGCTGGCCGCCGCCGCCGCGACGTGCCTCGTCGGCCAGATGGCCTTCGTCGGGCTCCTCGCGCCGCACCTCGCCCGCGCGCTCGTCGGCCCGCGGCACGGGCTCGTGCTGCCGCTCGCCGGCTTGGTGGGGGCGACGTTGCTCCTGACGGCCGACACGCTGGGGCGCGCCGCGCTCCCCGGCACCCCGCTCTCGGCCGCCGCGGTCATGGCGCTGCTCGGCGCCCCGCTCTTCGTCTGGATCGCCCGACGCCACCATGGCTGACCTCGTGCTCCAGCTCAGCCGCGTCGCCCACGAACGGAACGGGCGCCGCCTGCTCGACGGGGTCGGCCTGAGCCTGCGCGCCGGCGAGGCCGCCGCGCTCGTGGGCGCCAACGGCGCGGGCAAGACCACGCTGCTCCGCGTCGCCGCGGGCCTGCTGCCCGCCGCGACCGGCGAAATCACGGCGACCGGGCTGGATCCGCGCACGGCGCCGCCCGCCGCGACCGCCCGCCGCCGGCTCTACGCCGAGCAGCACCCCAGCTGCGCGTGGGACCAGACCGTCGCCGAACTCGGCGCCCTCGCGGACCGACCCGCCGCTTGGGCGGACTGGGCCGGACGCTTCGCGCTCACGGCGCTGGCGGAACGTCCCCTCGCCAGCCTATCGGGCGGCGAACGCCAGGCGGCGCACCTCGCCCGGCTCTTCGCGTCCTTGGAAGAACCTTACGGCGCCTTGCTCCTCCTCGATGAACCGACCGCCGCGCTGGACCGGGCGCGCCGGGAGACCGTGCACGCGGCGGTCCAAGCCTGGGCGCGGGCGGGCGCCGCCGTGCTGGTGGCGACGCACGACGCGGCGTGGGCGCGGACGTTCCCGCGCGTCGTGGCGCTGGAGGAAGGTCGCCTCATCGCCGATGGTCCGCCGGCCGCGGCCTTCACCGCCGAGCTCGTGCGCGCGGTGTGGGGCGCTCCGGCGCCGTGACCGGCAATTGCCCGGCCCGCGCGGCGGCGAAGAGGTATTGCTGGGCCAAGCCGGCGCCGGCGCCGAAATGGATCCGGCCGAACGCCTCGAGCCGATCCGCGGGCCAGCCCCGCAGGCCATAGGCTCCGGCCAACGCCTGCACGACCCAGGTGTCGACCGGGAAACTTTCCAGCCGACCGAAGCCGAACAAGGCGACGCAGGCCGCGACCTTGGGGCCGACGCCGGGCAGCGTGCGCAGTTCCGCCAGCAAGGCCGGGGTCGGCAACGCGGCGAGCTCCTCGGCCCACCGCGGACGGTCGACGAGCCGGCGCGCCGTGCCGCGCAGGAAGGCCGCGCGGTAACCGAGCGCGCACCGCTTCAAGGTGGCGTCATCGGCGCGGGCCAACGCGGCCCATTCGGGGAGCGCGTGGTGCCCGGCGCCGAGGTCGGCGCCCAACTCGGCCGCCAGGCGCGCGACCATCTCGCGGATCTGCAGGATGCGCTTGTTGGAACTGCACAGGAAGCCGATCAACGCGTCGCGCGGGGGCTGCCGAAGGATGCGCAAGCCCGGGTGCCGCTGCATCGCGCCGGCGAGCACGGGGTCGGATCGCCAGGGTAGGTCCGCGGCGAGGCGGGCCTGCGCGCCTTCGGCGTCCAGGTAGGCGCGCAACGCCGCGAGACCGACGTCGCGCGGGCCCCGCACGCGGCCCTCGAGTCCGGCGGCGCCGACCCGCACCGCCGCGACGGTCGTCCCAAAGACGCCCTGCCAGTCGCCGGCCTCGTCGCGGCGCCAACGGAAGGACTGGCCGCCGTCGAGCTGCTCGGCGAGCGTGGCCGCCGGCACCTCCTGGGTGAGTCCGAGGGGCTGCCAATCGCTCCACGCGGCGGCCATGGACTTCAGCGCTCCCCGAGGTCGCGGCGCGTCCCCCAAAGGAAACTCTGCCGGGTCGCGAGGGCCTTGCCCTGCGCGTCGGTCACGGAGAGGCGCCAGGCGACGGGCCGCCACGTGGCGGGGCCCGCATCCCGGCCGGTGAGACCAAGGACGAGTTCGCCGAACCAACCCCGCGGCAGCAGCTTCAGGGAAAAGTCGAAGCGCTCCGGCGGGCGATTCTCCTCCCGCACGACTTCGAGGATCAGGCGACCGTCGGGCGGCGGCACCCGGTCGAGCTGGACATAGAAATAATAACCTTCCCGGGACTTCTCCTGGGTCCGGAAAACGACATCGTCGCCATGATGCTCCTTGGCGTGGAAAGCTTCGGAGGCCCGGGCGACGTCGGCCTCCGAGCGGTAGCGCTCGTGGACGTAGGCGATGCCCGTCGGCGCGGGGCCGCAGGCGACGAGCCCAAGGACGGCGAGCGCGACCCCGAAGGAGGCCCTGCCCACCGCGCGGCTCACTTCTTGGCCTTCTTCTTGCCGGCCGCCGAACGGGCGGCCTTGATGCGCGCCTTCTGGCGTTCGAGGTAGGCGCGGCGACGGCGACGCTTGATGACCTTGTTGTACTGTTGACCCATGGTGCCTGCATCCTTCCCCAACCCCTCCCATGGTCAAGGAGAAGGTTGCGGACGCCCCTCCGCCCGGGGGTCCCAGGGGTGAAAGAGTCCCTTTCTGGCTGCCTGGGTAGGGATCGAACCTACGACCAAGTGATTAACAGTCACCTGCTCTACCGCTGAGCTACCAGGCAGTGCGAAAGGACTCCAATCAAGGCAAGGTCCAGGCCGCTCTGTCAAACAAAAGTCGCCCACGCGGACCGCGCCGACGGCCGGCGGCGTCGCCCGGGGCATGCCCGCCACGCCTGAAAACAAGGTGTTTCCTCCGAAAACGCCTAATCTCTGGACACCCACTCGCCGCCTGTCTTCCTTGAGTCCCATCACCATGCGCTGGACCCGACTTCCTGAAACCCCGAATGCCCCGGGCGTGGGCGGCTCCTTCCTCGGCCTCGCCGGCGAATCCCTCCTGTGCGCGGGTGGTTCGAACTTCCCCGCCAAACCGGCCTGGGAAGGCGGGGCCAAGGTCTGGCACGATGAGGTGATCTCCCTCGCCACCACGCGTTCCAAGAAATGGAACGTGGTCGGCAAGCTGCCGCGCCCGATCGGCTACGGCGTGGGCGTCGCGATCCGCCAAGGGCTGCTGACGATCGGCGGGGCCGACTCCCATCGCCACTACGCCGACTGCTACGTCCTGTCCCTGGAGGAAGGCGAACTCAAGGTGCGGCCCTTCCCCTTCCTGCCCCGACCGCTCGCCTACGCCACCGGGGCGCTCATCGGCAGCAAGGTCATCGTCGCCGGCGGGACCGAACGCCCGGACGCGACCGTCGCTTCCTCCACGGCCTACGCCCTCGACTTGGCCAACCTCAACGCCGGCTGGAAGGAACTGCCGCTGTGCGCCGGCTCCGGACGCATGCTCGCCCAATCTGCGGGCACGAAGGATACCTTCTACCTCTTCGGCGGCGTCGCGCTCTCCCCGGGCGTGAAGGGCGCCGAACGCGAGTACCTGACGGACTGCCATGCGTTCACGCTCGGCAAGGAGTGGCGGCGCCTCGCGCCCCTGCCGCGGGCGGCCGCCGCCGCGCCGAGCCCGTGCCCGTCGCTCGGGGGCAAGTTCCTCGTGCTCGGGGGCGACGACGGCAAGCTCGCCGGCAAGGTCGATCCGCTCAAGCATCCGGGCTTCACCAAGGAGGTGCTGGGCTACGACCCGGTCGCGGACGCCTGGACCTCGCTCGGCGACGGCTCCTGCGCCCTGGTCACCACCGGTTGCGCCAAGTGGAATGGCGGGTTTGCGGTCGTCAACGGCGAGACCCGCCCCTGCACGCGCTCGACCGAAGGCTGGTTGATCCGCGAGGAGTAAGGTTGGGCTGGCGAAGCGCCCGACCGGGCCCTAGGAAAGAGGGACCCCCGGCGACCATGACCCTGTTGCGCGCTTTCCACGTCTGCCTATTGCTCGGGGCCGCGGCCTTGTCGGCGCTGGAGCTGCCCGACATCCCCGACCCGCAGGGGCGCGCCGGCATGATGGCGGCGGTGATCCTCGACGGCGACGGCCGCGAGGCGATCCTCGCCGCGGGCGGGGCGAATTTCCCGGGCAAGCCGCCGTGGGAAGGCGGGACCAAGGTCTTCCATCGGGACATCTTCCTCTGTCGACGCGACGCAGCCGGCAAGTGGAGCTGGACCAAGGTCGGCGACCTGCCGGGGCCCAACGCCTACGCGGCCTTCTGCGCCAGCCCCGACCGCAAGGCCCTGATCATCGCCGGAGGCGCGGACACGGAGAAGCACCTCGACGCCGTCTGGAAAGTGGGGGCCGACGGACGCTGCGAGAAGTTCGCGGCGCCGCTCCCCCAGCCGCGCGCCTACGCCGGCTTCGCCGAAGTGAACGGCGCGCTCGCGGTGCTGGGCGGCAGCCGTTCGCCCGACGCCACCGCCGCGCTCGGCACGCTCGCGAGCCTGCGCCTGGACCAGCCGCAGGCAGGCTGGCGCCTCTCCGCGGAGGAAGCCGCCCAAGCGCGGATCCTACCCCTGTTCGGGGCCGATGAGACGACCTTGCTGTGGGGCGGCGGCTGCGGGCTTTTCGCGCAAGGCGGCAAACCGGCGCGGGCCTACCAAAGCGACCTCCAGCATGCGAACAGCCGGCTGCAGGGAGCCGACTTCCACGGACTGCCGGCACCGTTGGCCGCGCCCGCCGGTCCGGGCGTGGCCTCCGGCACGGGCCTCTTCTTCGTCGGCGGCGACGACGGTGGGCATTACGGCAAACCGCCGGCGGACCACCCCGGCCAATCGCGCGGGATCCTGTTCATCGACCTCGAGACCCGCGAGCCGAAGGTCGTCGGCCAATGGCCGACGCCGCTGGCGACGGCGCCCTTGCTCCGCCTCGGGCATGACCTCGTGACGATCAGCGGCGAGACGCGGCCCGGCGTGCGCACGCCGGCGTGCAGCAGCTGGACCATCCCCGCCAAGTTCCGATGAATTTCGCCCCGCCGCCGCCGGCTCCGTCCCCCCTGCGCACCGCCTGGCTCATGGTGGTGCTGCTCCTGCCGGTCGCGCTCCTCAACTACCTCGACCGGCAGCTCGTCGCGACGATGCAGAAGTCGATCATGGGCTCCGTGGACGACCTGAAGACGCAGGCGCAGTGGGGCCACCTGCTCGCTTGGTTCAAATGGACCTACGCGCTGGCCAGCCCCTTCGCCGGCTACGTGGCGGATCGCTTCGGCCGCCGGCATGTCATCGCGCTGAGCCTCTTCGTCTGGTCCGCCGACACGTGGGCGACGGCGCACGCGACCAGCTACGACCAGCTCCTGGCGACGCGCGCCATCATGGGACTGAGCGAGGCGTTCTACATCCCCGCCGCGCTGGCCCTGATCGCCGACCACCACGGCACCGCGACGCGCTCGCGCGCGGTGGGCCTCCACCAGATCGGCATCTATATCGGCGTCATGCTGGGGAGCCTCGGCGGCTACGTGGCGGACGACCCGGCGCTCGGGTGGCGCTGGGCCTTCACGGGCCTGGGCCTGCTCGGCGTGGCCTATGCCTTGCCGCTCTGGTGGTGGCTGCGGGACACCCCGCGGGACGCGGCGACGCCGCCGGCGAGGCCGGACGTCGCCGTGGGCGAACTCCTGGGCAACCGGGATTTCCGGCTGCTGCTGCTGTACTTCACCCTGCCCGCGTTGGCCGGCTGGGTCGTGCGCGACTGGATGCCGAGCGTCCTCCAGAAGGACCTCGGGCTGACCCAGGGCTTGGCCGGCGTCAGCGCCGTGGTGTGGTGGCAAGGCGCCGCCATCCTGAGCGCGTTGGGCGGCGGCTGGCTGGCGGACCGCTGGATGCGTCGTTCGCCGCGGGGGCGGCAACAAGTCAGCGCCCTCGGCATGAGCCTCATCGTCCCGGCGTTGCTCGGCGTCGGCATCGTCATCGGCCAGGGCTCGCTCCCGCTGGCCATCGCGTTCCTCGTGCTCTTCGGCCTGGGCTGGGGCCTCTTCGACAGCAACAACATGCCGATCCTCGCGCAGATCGCCCGGCCCGACCAACGCGCCACCGGCTACGGCCTCATGAACCTGGCCAGCATCTCGTGCGGCGGGCTGGCCGACGTCGGCTTCGGCTGGCTCCGCGACCACCAGGTGCCGCTCAACCTGATCTTCGGCGGTTTCGCGGCCGTGGCTTGTCTCTCGGCCTGGCTGGTGCTTAGGATCCGCGCCACCGAAGACGACCGCGCCTGACCTTCCTTCCCATGTCCACCTTCCAGTTCCACGGGCTCTGCCCCGCCACCCACACGCCCTTCCACGCCGACGGCTCGCTGAACCTGGCGGTGGTCGAGCGGCAGGCGGCGCACCTGCTCGCCCGCAAGATCGACCGCGTCTTCATCGGCGGCACGACCGGCGAGAGCGTCTCCCTGCAGCTGACCGAGCGCCTCGCGCTCGGCGACCGCTGGGCCGCCGTGGCGAAGTCCAGCGGCATCCAGGTCGTGGTGCATGTCGGCGCCAACTGCCTCGCCGACGCCGCCACCCTGGCCACCCAGGCGCAGCGCAACCAAGCCAGCGCGATCTCGATGATCGCCCCGTCCTACTTCAAGCCGCGCAACGTCGAGGACCTGGTCGCCTGCTGCGCGCAGGTCGCCGCGGCCGCCCCCGGCCTACCCTTCTACTACTACGACATCCCCGCGCTGACGGGGATCAACTTCCCGGTCGACGATTTCCTGAAGCTCGCCGCCACGCGCATCCCGAATCTCGCCGGGGTGAAATACTCCAACCCCGACCTCGGCACCTACCTGCTCGGCAAGCGCCTGGCCGGCGGCAAGTACGACCTGCCTTGGGGCATCGACGAGTACTTCCTCGCCGCGCTGGCGATGGGCTCCCGGGGCGGCGTGGGCAGCACCTACAACTTCGTGCCGGGCCCGCTGCAACGCATGATGGTCGCCTTCCCGCAGGGCGACCTCGCGACCTGCCAGCT
>JBIISU010000136.1:0-4160 GCA_044340815.1 Opitutales bacterium
ACATCCTCGCCTTCCCCAAGAACCAGAACGGGCGCGACCTCATGGCCGACTGCCCGAGCCCCGTCACCCCGAAGCAGCTGCGCGACCTGCGCATCCGCACGGTGGAGGAAGAGAAGAAGGCTTAAGGCTTATCAGGGTCAGGGTCAGGGCCAGGGTTA
Source organism: Opitutales bacterium (assembly GCA_044340815.1). GTDB lineage: Bacteria > Verrucomicrobiota > Verrucomicrobiia > Opitutales > UBA953 > UBA953. The sequence goes on from JBIISU010000136.1 coordinate 159, forward strand.
GGGCTGGGGCTCGTACGGAGCACCTAGGTGCCGCCCACACCAGAGGCCCACCATGAGAGAATCTCAGTGAGCGCAAGGGTGTCAGGCACTATGCCCACCCCGGCATGCGAACGCCTGCCTGTTTGCCCATCCTAGCCCTAGCCCTGTCCCTGTCCCAAGCCCCAACTACCACACTTCCTCGTGGATCTGCTCGGAGTCGCAGCGGGGGCAGTGCGAGGTCTTGCCCAGGCTGCGGCCGGCCGAGTAGGCGCCGCCGGCCCACGGCGTGACGCACCAGTAGATGATTTCGAGGAGCGTGCTGCCGGGCTTACGTTCGACCGCTTCGTTGAACTTGGCGCCGCATCGTAGGCATTCGTAACGGAGGTGGGTCCGGGGGTCGGGTTTGCGCGGGACCGGCGCCGGCGTCGCGGGCGGCGGGGTCGCCGGCTTGGGCTTGGGCGGGTCGAACGTCGTGCCGACCAAGACCCAACCGGTCATGCCCTTCTTCCAATAATGGTCCGACGCCTTGACCGTCCCCGCCCCGACGAGCACCGGGAGGTCGGCCTCCGGGTATCGACCCAGGATCTGGCCGGCGCGGGCGATGTGGATGAGGACCATGGGACGAGCTGGGTCTAACCACCTTGGTCGGGGGCGCAAGCGGGGTCAGCCGGCGCAAATTACAACTTTGGGGGTAAAAATGGAGGCCCCTGTCCCGGTCGTCGGCCAAAAGCATTATTTTAGACGGGATAAGCCGGGGCGGACGCTTATAAGGAACATCCCCATGCGCCCCCTGCCCCGCCTGCTCCTGGCCAGCCTCACCTTGCACCTGGCCGCGGCCGAGGTTCCGACCACGGGCGCGACGATCGCCCGCGTCACCGTCTACGCCGACCGCGCCGAAGTGGTCCGTCGCTTCGCGACGACGCTGCCCGCCGGCGAGCATGCGCTCGTCTTCGACGCGCTGCCGGGCGACACCGACCTCTCCTCGGTCCGCGTGACCGGCCAAGGCTCCTTCAGCCTGGTCGACATCCGCGCCGAGACGATCCAGACGCTGGAAGTGCCCGACGAACAGGTACGCAAGCTGACGGCGGCCCTCAAGGCCGAGCAGGTGAAGCTGCAGGAGGTGACCCAAGCCCAGGCGCGCAACGCGCAGCGCCGCGCCTCCCTCGACAAGGTGCTGGGGCGTCTCACCGCGGTCGGCAAGGAATCCGCCAACCCGGACCTCGATCCCGCCAAGTGGGCCGGCTACCTGGCCTACCACGTCGAGACCCTCGCGAAGCTCGACCAGGAGACGCTGGAGCTCAAGGGGCGCGACGACGCCCTCCGCGGCGAGATCGGCAAGCTCGAGCGCGAGCTCAACCAGCTCACCGGCAACCGCACGAAATCCCGCAACCTCGCCCGCGTGAAGGTCGAGGTGAAGCAGGCCGGTCCGCAGGAATTCGAACTTTCGTACGTGGTCGCCGGCCCGAGCTGGTCGCCCCATTACGACGTGCGCGCCGACACGATCGCCAAGAAGCTGACGGTCGCCTACCAGGCGCAGGTCCGCCAACGCACCGGCGAGGATTGGCGCGGCGTCAGCCTCCGCCTCTCCACGGCCCAGCCGGGCGTCGGCGGGCGCGAACCCGAACTGTCCCCCTGGGCGCTCTACAAGGCCGAGCCGGTGATCCTGACCGGAGCGATCGCCGCGGGGACGGCCGACGGCACCGCCGCCAAATCGGCCGACGCCGGCTTCCTCCGCCGCGGCTTGGAAGCCAAGCGGAAGTCCGAAGTCCTCGACGAGGTCTCCGCCGGCAAAGGGTTCGCGGCCGCGCCCGCCGCCCCCGCCATGACCGTCGCCACCGCCACGGTGCAGGCCGGCGCCACCGCCGCCCTCTTCCAGGTGCCCCGCGCGTACGACATCCCCTCCGACCCCAAGTCGGTCAAGGTCGCCCTGACCGAGCAGACCTTCTTCGCCTCGTTCCGCCACAGCTGCGTGCCGAAGCTCTCGCCCAACGTCTACCTCAAGGCCCAGGCGGTCAACGCCAGCGACTACCCGTTCCTGCCCGGACCGACCGCGATTTTCCTCGACGGCGCCTACGTCGCGGCCGCCTCGATCGACCTCGTGCCCGCCGGCCAGGAATTCACGACCTTCCTCGGGGTCGACCAGTCGGTCAAGGTCGAGCGCCGCGTGCTCGCCCGCCGCGAGGAGGTCAACGGCGTCTTCGGCAAGAAGACCCACCGCACCGTGCATGACCAGCTGTTCAAGGTGACCAACGGCAAGCGGGCGGAGATCGACCTCACGGTCGCCGACCAGCTGCCCATGAGCAACCACGACGCGATCAAGGTCGTGCTCGAGGAACCGCGCTACGAGAAGGACACCGACGCGCTCAAGCTCACCGAACAGAAGTTCCTCGAGTGGCGCCTGCGCCTCGGGGCCGGCGACAAGCTCGACGTGCCCTTCCGCTTCGCTGTCGAACGCCCCGAGGACGTCGTCGTCGTCGGCCAGTGAAACCCAATATCCTTATCTTTAATATGAAACTCACCCCCACCCTGCTCCTCCTCGCCGCCGCCCTCGGGGCCGCCGAGGTCCAGACCGACGGCGCCCCCATCACCCGGGTCACCGTCTACGCCGACCGCGCCGAGGTCGTCCGCACCTTCAAGGGCCGCCTCGAGGCCGGCGAGCAGACCCTCGTCTTCGACCGCCTGCCGGGCGCGACCCGCCTCGACCAGTTGCGCGTCGAAGGACGCGGCGAGTTCACGCTCCTCGACATCCGACCCGAGACGGTCCAGACGAAGGAGATCGCCAACGCCCAGGTACGCGCCTTGCAGGACGCCCTCAAGGCCCAGGACCTGCGCCAGCAGGCGCTGAACCAGACCGAGGCCCGCCTGACCTTCCAGAAGTCGGCCTTGGACAAGATGCTCGCCCGGCTCACCACGGCCGGCAAGGAATCGGCCAACCCCGAGATGGACCCGCTCAAGTGGGCGGCCTTCCTCGACTTCCAGGACAAGCAGCTGGCCGAGGTCGACCGGCAGGTCCTCGCGCTGCAGGCCGACCGCGAGGCGGTGCGCGCCGAGGTGGATCGCCTGAACCGCGAGCTCGCGGCCCTGCGGGGCAACGAGCGGCGCTCCCGCCTCCTCGCCAAGGTCAACCTCGACGTCCGCCAGGCCGGCGAGGTGGAAGTCCACCTGAGCTACCTCGTGCGCGGCCCGAGCTGGTCGCCCTCCTATGACATGCGCGCCGACACGAAGGCGAAGACCCTCGACGTCACCTACCGGGCCGAAGTGCGTCAGGCGACCGGCGAGGACTGGAAGGGCGTCTCGCTCCGGCTTTCCACCGCGCAGCCGGGCCTGCAGGGCCGCGAACCGCGGATGGATCCTTGGTTCCTGACCAAGGCCGAGCCCATGGTCTTCGCGGGCGGCTTGACCGAACTCCGCCAGGATGCCAACGGGCGGGCGCGCGAAGGACAGATGTTCAACGACATCCGCCCCATGGGTAACCGCTTTTCGACGGCGGACGCGAACGACTTCCAGGCCCTCGCCAAGCAGATGAAGGCCATGGAACAGGGACGTGCGCAGGTGCAGGCCGGCGGCACGGCCGCGACCTTCGTCATCGAACGGCCGTCCGACATCCTGGCCGACAACAAGCCGGCCCAGGTGACGGTGATGCGCGAATCCTTCCCGGCCTACTTCCGCCACACCTGCGTGCCGAAGCTGTCGCCGTTCGTCTTCCTGAAGACGAAGGCCGTGAACAAGACCGACTTCACCTTCCTGCCGGGCCCGACCGCCGTCTTCCTCGACGGCGCCTTCGTCGCGCAGGCCAACCTCGACCTCGTGCCGTCGGGGCAGGATTTCTGGACCTACCTCGGCGTCGACCAGGGCGTCAGCGTCGAACGCAAGGAGCTCGCCCGCCGCGAGGAGTCGTCCGGCGTCTTCGGCAAGAAGACGCTGCGCACCGTCTTCGACCAGGTCTTCAAGCTGAAGAACGGCAAGGCGACCGACATCGAACTCGTGCTCTGGGACCAGGTGCCCGCGTCCAACCACGAGGAC
>JBIISU010000137.1:0-4107 GCA_044340815.1 Opitutales bacterium
GGCGTGCTTGCGGAGGATCCACTCGAGGGCGGCCCAGGTGAAGGCGGCCACCGCGGCGGCGAGGGTCGTGGTCATGAAGGCCTGGGCGGCGACGCCGTCGGCGGCGAGGGCCGAGCCGGCGTTGAAACCGTACCAACCCACCCAGAGGATGCCGGTGCCGACCGCGCAGAGGACCATGCTGTGCGGGGTCATGGCCTTCTTGCCGAAGCCGAGGCGCGGGCCGAGGATGATGCAGAGCAGCAGGGCGGACCAGCCGGAGGTCATGTGGACGACGGTGCCGCCCGCGAAGTCGATGGCCTTGATCGCGGCGCCGGCGTTCCAGACGCCGTTCATGTCACCGGTGATGCCCCAGATCGCGTGGGCCATCGGGAAGTACACGAGGAACATCCAGCCCAGCATGAAGAGCATCACGGCGGAGAACTTCATGCGCTCGGCGATGGCGCCGACGATGAGGGCCGGGGTGATGATCGCGAACATCAGCTGGAACATGGCGAACACGTTCTGGGAGATCCAGTAGGCGTAGTCGGTGTTCGGCGCCGAGGTCACCCCTTCGAAGAAGAAGAACTCGCTGCCGCCGAAGATGTGACCGAGGAAGGTCCCGCCGAAGTTCTTGCCGAACACGAGGGAGTAGCCGAAGGCCCACCAGAGGAGTGCGACCAGGCCGGCCAAGCCGAAGCACTGGGCGACGACCGAGAGGACGTTCTTCGAGCGCACGAGGCCTCCGTAGAAGAGGAAGAGGCCCGGCAGCGTCATGAAGAGCACCAAGGCGGCGCAGACCATGATGAAGGCGTTATGACCCGGACCGGCGACGCCGACGGAGGGGGTCGTCAATCCTTCCGGAATCGTCGCATTACCGTCCTTATCCTTGGCGACCTTGAGCGGGGCGGTCGGGTCGGTGTTGCCGACGTACGCCTCGAGGCCGGCGACGCGCTGCTCGAGCGTCGGGGCGGGCGGGGCTTTGGCGGCGGCGGCGGGAGCCGGGGCCGGGGCGGGGGCGGTCTGCGCCGACGACAGGAAAGGCACTGCCGCCAAGGCGAGGATGGTGAGGGTTCGAGACAGGGAGTTCATGGCATGACCCCATTCGCAACCCCCGTGCCAATGCCGCCGGGTGGCGGGTTAGGCCGTTTTGTGTGCAAAATCCAGCTCACCCGGGGGAGCAGATTGCCGTTTTTACAGCAAAACCTCCCCGCCGCCGGCGGCCTTAGCCGTGGTTGTAGCCTTCTTCGCCGTGGTCGGCGATGTCCAAGCCCTGCGCTTCCTCTTCTTCCGAAGGACGCAGACCGACCAGGCGATCGACCAGCTTGGCCAGTACCCAGGTGCCGGCGAGCGAAAGCAGGATGCAGGCGAGCATCGCGGCGAGCTGGCCGCCGATCAGGCCGTGCCCGATGAGCTTGCCGCCCGCGGCGTTCGCCTCGGCATCCATGAGCAGGGCCGTCGCGAGCGCCCCGATCGTGCCGCCCACGCCGTGGACGCCGAAGGTGTCGAGGGCATCGTCATAACCGAACTTCGGCTTCAGGAGGGAGCAGGCCGCATAGGAGAGCAGGCCGGCGAGCGCGCCGATGAGCAAGGCCGACGTCCCGGAGACGAAGCCGGCGGCGTTCGTGACGGTGGCCAGGCCGGCGATCGCCCCGGAGCAGAGGCCGAGCACCGACGGCTTGCCGCGGTGCAGCTTCTCGACGAGGGCCCAGGCGAGGGTCGCGGTCGCGGCCCCGAGGGTCGTGGTGAGGAAGGCCTGGATGGCCACGCCGTCCGCCGCCAGCGCGGAGCCGGCGTTGAAGCCGTACCAACCCGCCCAGAGCAGGCCCGTGCCGAGGACGCAGAGCACCATGCTGTGCGGCGGCATCGGCCGCTTGCCGAAACCGGCGCGGGGCCCGACCAGCACGCAGAGCAGCAGGGCGGACCAGCCCGAGGTCATGTGCACGACGATGCCCCCGGCGAAGTCGGCCGCCTTGAACGCCGCGCCTTCGTTGGCGAGGCCGGCGAATTCACCGGTGGCGCCCCAGACGGCGTGCGCGACGGGATAGTAGACGAGCACGGTCCAGAGCGCGGAGAAGAGCAGCACGGCCGAGAACTTCATGCGTTCGGCCACGGCGCCGATGATGAGCGCCGGCGTGATCGCCGCGAACATCGCCTGGAAGAGCGCGAAGGTCGCCGCGGAGATGCGCGGCTCGTAGGCCGACGACCCGGCCCCGATGCCCTTGAAGGCGAAGTGCTCGGCCCCGCCGAACAGGTGGCCGAGCCAGCCGCCTTCGAAGCTCCGGCCGAAGACGAGGGAGTAGCCGAAGGCCCACCACATCAGGAGGCCCAGGGCCGTCAACGCGAGGCACTGCGCGGCGATGGAGAGCACGTTCTTGCTCCGCACCAGGCCGCCGTAGAAGAGGAAGAGGCCCGGGATGCACATCATCAGCACGAGGGCGGCGCTGACGAGGACCCAGGCGTTGTCGCCGGCGGTCGGGTTGGTGACGGCAGAAATAAGCATCATGCTTCTTATTAAGCACCTTTCGTGCCATAATTTCGCCAAGCGACGTAACCCGCTTGCCTTTGGCCTAAATCGAGGATTTTCTTAAGAAAAGACCTGCCCAAGGAATGCGTAAATTAAAGCACATTGCCCTTCTTTCGGCAACGCTGGGCGGTCTTCTGGGCTCCGCCGCCGCGGCGGAGGAAAAGCCCTGGCTCGTCATGGCCGACTGGCAGAGCCGGGCCGCCGACGTGATTTCGCACTCGGGCGGCGAGGTCGGGACCTACGGCCGAAGCCGCACCGGGATCGAGGCGATCTGGAAACGGGCCGATGCGGCCGTCGACTTCGAGTGGTACCGTTACCGGCAGAATTTCACGGGTCTCGCGGGCAACAGCGACCGACGTTACGGCGATACCACGGACCTCATCATCACGGGCTTCCGCCAGTGGGACCGCGGCGATCGGTATGCGGTCCAGCTCATCTACGCGGTCGAATGGGCGGCCGAGTCCTCCCTGGCGCTGTCGGAGGGTTTCCGTTGGGGCCTCGGCGGGGCGGCCCGTTGGCGCCCCGACCCCGAACTGGACATCGCCCTGGGGTTGGTCCTGCAGCACCGGTTCGAGATGTCTCCGCTCCCCGTGCCTTACCTGAAGGCGATTTGGCGGCCCGACCCCGCCGTCGAATGCGAGCTGCGCGTGACCGGCCTCCAGAACGGCCTCTTCGTCCGCTGGTTCCTCACGGAAGACCGAGGCTCCATGCTCGACTTCACGATGGCCTACGAGACCTTGATGTTCCGTCTGGGCGACGGCTCCTATGGCGGCCGGGCGGTCGCCGTCGGGGAAGTGCCCCTGCGCGTCGGGCTGACCCAATTCCTCGAGCCCTCCGGGACTTGGTTCGTGCGCGGCGCCGCCGAGTGGGTGGCCTTCGCCCGTCATTCTTTCCGCCACGACGGCGAGACGATGGGCGCCTTCCAGCCGGGCGCCAGCTGGGGTCTTACGCTCCGGCTCGGAGCCCGTTTCTGAAGCCCATGCGCCTCGCCTTCCTCTGCGCCCTCGCCGGCGCCGCCCCGCTCCTCGCTTCGCCGGTCGACACCGCCAAACGCAGCCGCGCCGACATCGAGGCGGGGCTCAAGGCCTTGGAGGCGAAGCACCGCGCCGCTCCGGAGACGCCTCCGCCCAAGGAGACCAAGGAGGCGGCGCCGTCCGGCGAGAAGCCGAAGGCGGGCGGGAAGGGCGCCAAGGGCGCCGCGGCCGACTTGGTCGTCAAGCCCGACGAGATGAAGCGCGCGCGCGCGGAGCTCCTCCGGCTCAATGGCTACCGCTACCTCTGCGGCCTCGACGCCGAAGTGAAGCTCAAGGACGAGTACACGCTCACCTGCAAGTACGGCGCCTACCTCTGCAGCGTGCTCGGGCACATCGAGCACACGCCGCCGAAGCCCGCCGGCCTCGATGAACTGATCTACAAGAAAGGTTACGAGGGCACGTCCCATTCCAACCTCTTCTACACGTCGGGTCCCGACGGGCTCACCGGTTCGGTCGACGGCTACATGGACGACAGCGACGAGAAGAACGTGGCGCGCGTGGGCCATCGGCGTTGGTGCCTCAATCCCGGCATGGGCTTCACCGGCTTCGGCCAGGTCCGCGGTTTTTCCG
>JBIISU010000138.1:0-4094 GCA_044340815.1 Opitutales bacterium
GCCGTCCTTGTCGTAGACCTGGGCCGAGTTGTAGTCGGGGACCACGATGGTGCCGTTCTCGCACTCGACGACGATGCCGATGTCGGGCGACTTGGCGGACTTCTGGCCCTTGTTCAGCTCGGAGAACTTGCCGAACTTGTTCATCGGGCCGTCCATCTTGCCGTCGGACGTGAGGCCGTAGACTTCGGTGATGAGCGGGGCGGACGCGTAGTTGTGGATCGAGATGAAGGTGTTGGGCGTCTCGGCGCAGTCGACGTAGCCGAAGCGGCCGCCGACGGACACGACCTCGGTCGCGACCTCATGGGTGCCGAGGAACCAGCGGGCGATGTCGATCTCGTGGATGGCCTGGTTGCAGAGGTCGCCACCGCCGTAGTTCCAGAACCAGTGCCAATCGTAGTGGATCGGGCCGTTGTTGGCGGCCTCGGTGACCTTGTCGCTCTCGTTGCCGCGGATGGATTCCTGGAGGTCGGCCGGGCCATGCCAGAGATCGTTGTCGATCTCGGCGGGGAGGGCGTTCTTCTTGGCCGGACCGATGGACTTGCGGCGCTTGTAGCAGATCGCGCGGGCGACCTTCACCTTGCCGTACTCGCCGGCGTGGACGGCCTTGATGGCGGAGCGGATGCCCGCGCCGGAGCGGCTCTGCGTGCCGGCCTGGACGATGAGCTTGGGGAAGTGCTGCGAGGCCGCGACGAGCTGCTGGCCCTCGAAGATGTTGTGCGAAAGCGGCTTCTCGATGTAGAGGTGCTTGCCCGCCTGGAGCGACCAGATGCCCTGGATGGCGTGCTGGTGGTTGGGCGAGGCGATCGAGACGGCGTCGATTTCCTTGTCCTCGAGCATCTTCCGCATGTCGGTGTAGCCCTTGGCGCCCGGGTTGTCCTTCAGGCCCTTGGCGACCACGCGCGAGTCGACGTCGCAGAGGGCGACGATGCGGACGCCCTTGATGCGCTTGAGTTCCTTGATGTGTTCCTGGCCACGGCTGCGGAAGCCGACGACCGCGACGCGGAGGTCGCCATTGGCGCCGGCGGCCTGGCCATAGAGGCGGGCGCTGAGCCCGGCGGCCGCGGCGGCCATGGCCGAGGTCTTGATGAAGGTACGACGATTGAGGTGGGACATGGTGATGACTAGGGGTATTTCCCAACAAATCGTCCAAGTTAGGGGCAGTCGAGGCTCTTTCGAGGTTTGGCGGCTTGGCTGCAAAATCCGCGGTCTCCGGCTGTCGTTTTGATACAATGTGCCGGCATGAGTCTGTGAGGGAACGGCGGCGCGATTGGGGTTTTGACCCTACTTTAAAACATTTGTGGTCAGTGGTTTGTGAAGCAGTTGTCTCGGCGATCACTCTCCGGCTGCCCTGAACGGCCGGACGCGGGGCGGCCTGGCGACGGGTCGCCCCTGCATTTTTGAAGACATGCGCACCTGGCTCTACATCGACGGCAACCACCTCCACCTTGCGGCTTTCCGCGGGACCGACTTGGCGACCCTCAATCCGGTGGCTTTGGTCGAACAGGCATTCCCGAACAACGGGATTCACTGCGCCAAGTTCTTCGCCACGCCCCTGTCGAAGGCGGATTTCGCGCCCGGGCAGGTCGCATCCCAGCGCCGCTATTGGTCGCAGCTCCGCTCGCTCGACAACTTCTACCTGATCGAAGGCCGGTTTCGTCGGCGGACGGTGCCCGGGGCCGAAGGCTTCCGCGTCGAGGAGCGGGGGAGCGACGTGAACCTGACGACCCACCTGCTCTCCGACCTGATGCTGGGCTGCTTCGATGCGGCCATCGTCGTCACCGGCAATCCCGACTTGGCGTTGCCGATCCGGCTCGCGCGCCAGTTCTCCGGCCTGCCGGTCGGGGTGCTCAACCCGCAGCGCCTCTCCGGGCCCGGCCGCCCCGAGGCGCGTCCTTGCGCCGAGCTGAGGGACGCCGCCTCGTTCTACCAGCATGGCGTCACCTGGAGCCAACTCCAGCGGGCGCAGTTCGCCCCCGCCGCCGACACCGCCGAACCAGGGGCGGCCTAGTCCGGCCCGCTTACTTGGCCTCGAGGGTCCGGAGGTATTGGCGGACGGCGTCGAACTGCTCGGTGCCCTTGCCGTCGAGGATGTCCGTCAGCTGCGTCATGCCCTCGGCGTCCGCATACTTGGGCATCTTCGTCTCGGGGTCGAGGCGCGTGGGCGCCAGCACCCAACGCAGGAAATAGCCGCGGCGCAGGCGTTCGGCGGTTTCCTTGAAGTTGATGGCCGGGGCCTCGAAGACCGCCGTCGCCGGCGTATCGCCCACCGCGTGGCAGGTGATGCAGTTGAAGCCGCCGTCGACGCCGATCAGCTTCTCGCCGAGCGCGGCCAGTTCCGCCTTCGGCGCGGCTTCCTTGGGTTCCTCGGCGGGGAGGCCGTGCTGATGCGCGAGTCCGAGCGAGAGGCCGGCCGCCACGTGGGCGAAGCCGGGCATGCGGCCGATCAGCCAGGGGCGCGGCTTGGCTTCGACCTGGCCGGACACGAACTTCGTCATCCAGGCGGTCTGGAGTTTTTCGCCGAACCAGGTCATCGCGGGAATCGGCGCATCGGGCACGGGCTCGCCCTCCACATGCTCCTTGGCCGGCAAGGCATCGCGCAGCTTCTTGCACTCGCCATCGACCTTGGACCAGGCGCTGCCTTGGCCGTCGCGGGTGTGGCAGGCGACGCAGTTCAGGTTGCGTACCTGGCGTTCGGCGAACTCCGCCGGGGTGTCCTGCTTGAGCGAGGCCAAGTCCGTGGCGAGGAAGGCCAGGAGCGCCTCGCGCTGGGCGGGGGCGAGGCCGAAGTCGGGCGCCTGCGCGCGGCCGGCGCCGTCGGGGGCGAGGCAGCCCTTCGGGCCGGCGGCCAGGACCTTGGCGAGGGGCGGCTGCGTGGTCGGCGGCATGCCGGCGTGGCAGTTGAGGCAACCGGCCGAGACGAGCAGCGCGGCGCCGCGGGTCGGGTCGCCCTTGAGCGTCTGGCGCTTGATCATCCGGCCGTTGGCCAGCAGGTAGTTCGCGAGCTGGCCGGACTCCTCTTCGCTCAGGCGGAAGTTCGGCATCCGGGTCGCCGGGTAGTGCTTGGCCGGTTCGCGCAGGTAGGCGGCGAGCGCCTCCGCGCGCAGCTGGTATTTGTCGGACAGGTGCGCGAGCGGGATGCGGCCGAGCGTCTCGGGCTTGCCGTCGACTTCCGCGTCGGGCCGTTGGTGGCAACCGATGCAGCCGAGGTTCGCGAAGAGCGCGCCTCCCGGGGCGACCTGCGCGGCGTCGAGCTTGCCGGCGGGCGGCGTCGCGCCCTGCGTCAGCATCGCGGCGATGTCGGCCGCCTGCTGCGCGGCGTCGGGCCCGGTCACCGCCTTGGGCATCAGCGTGCCCGGGCGGACGGACTTCGGGTCGTAGATCCAGTCGGCGAGGAAGTGCTGGTTGTACCGGTTGCCCAGTTCCGCCAGCACCGGCGCGTTCTGGCCCAACTCCGGCATGCCCGTGCCCTTGGCCGGAATCTTCGCGGCGTCGGCATGGCAGGCCGCGCAATTCAGCTGGGCGAAGAGCAGGCGACCTTCGCGCACGCGGGTCGCGGCGAGTTCGGCCTCCGCGGGCGTGTGCGCGAGGACCGTCGGCGGGACCGGCTCGGGCAGGAAGTCTTTCGAGGACCACGTGAGCCGGACGAACGTGTCGCCCTGCGCGGCGCTCGGTAGTTCGGCGACGAGGGTGTTCTCGCCCTGGTTGAGCGTGATCGTGCGGGCGGTGGCGCCGTCGAGCAGCGGCTGCCCGTTGAGGCTGAGCTTGAAGCCGCCGGAGTTCTCCGCCGCGAAGGTGAAGGTGCCGCGCACCGGCGAGAGGATGCGGCCTTCCCACTTGGCGACGAACGGACCCGCCGGGAGGAAGGGGGTGGGCGCCTGACCCGCGGGCACGTAGAGCGCGAGCAGACGGTCGGACCGGACGTCGGACTTGCCTCCGGCGGTGAAGGTCACGGCGAGACCGGCCTGCGGCTCGGCGGCCTGGAGGCCGGCGAGGAGGAGCAGGGCGAGGAGTAGGGGACGGAGGCGGGACATGGTCGCGGGACTACGCCTCCATTGCGTCACTTCCCCCGACTATGGCAAGCGTGGCAAGGAGGG
>JBIISU010000139.1:0-4080 GCA_044340815.1 Opitutales bacterium
GCCCGACCCCCGCCGCCACCGCCCGCCTGAAAACGGGCGGTGATTGTTTACGCTTCGCGAACAGGCTCTTCAAGGCCGGCGGCGTCGCGCACGGCCAGGGCTTCGTCAACGCGGAGGAGGAATCGCTGACGCTCCTCGGCCACGCCACCGGCCTGGCCTGGGAAGCGCTCCCCACCAGCTTCGGGCGGGCGCTGACCGCGAAGGAGAAGGCCGCCTTCCTCGGCCTCGTCGAACGCCGCGTCTTCGACCGCATCCCCACCGGCTACCTCGTCGGCGAGGCCTGGCTCGGCGGCCTGCGCTTCCGCGTCGACGAACGCGTCATCATCCCGCGTTCCTACTTCGTCGAACTCATCCCCGAGGCCATCCCGCAGTGGCTGCCGCCCGCCGCGCAGGTCACCGACGTGGCGGACGTCTGCACGGGCTCGGGCTGCCTCGCCATCCTCCTCGCGAAGCGCTTCCCCAAGGCGCGCGTCCAGGCGACCGACCTCTCGGCCGCCGCGCTCGAGGTCGCCGCGCTCAACGTCGCCGACCACCGCCTGGCGAAACGCGTGACGCTGCACGAGACGGATACGATGACGGCGCTGCTCGCCGGCCCGAAGTTCGACCTGATCCTGAGCAACCCGCCCTACGAGCCGGAGGGCATCTACCGCCGCCTGCCCGCGGAGTTCAAGAAGGAGCCGAAGGGTTCGCTGGTTTCCGGGCCGGACGGCCTCGACGTCATCCGCAAGCTGCTGACGCAGGCGCGCGCGACGCTCAAGCCGCACGGCATCCTCGTCATCGAGGTCGGCGGCCTGCAGGCCGCGATGCACCGCGCCTGGCCGACGCTGCCGATGCTCTGGCTCGCGACGGCCGACGGCTCGGACTGCGTCTGCCTGCTCCACGCGGCCGACCTCCGGCGGGCGCTGCCGTCACCAGGCGCGCGGCGCGGCCGTTGATTCCAGTCGATCCTGCGCCGGCTTCGGGAGGTTCGGGAAGAAGTCCAGGCCGGTCAGCTCCTCGACCTTGCGGACGCTCACGACGTAGCGCGTGAGCTCGGCGTCGCGCCACTTCTCCTCGTGCGGGATCACGTAGGCGATCGCGCGGATCCCGCGGGCGGTCTCGTCGTACTCCGACACGACCATCCAGAAGGCGTCGGGGACGGGCAGGCGCCCGACCCGCCGGGCCGGGGCCGCGGCATAGGCCGGGCCGACCTGCACCCAGACGGTGCCGTAGCGCTCGACGTACCGGCGCACGACGCGCTGCTCGAGGTCCTTCCAGAGGCCAGCGTTGAGCGCATGTAGCTGGGGCACGATGTTGCTGAGCAGGAAGGTCTCCTTCTGGGCCGCCTCGCCGTGGCAGACCGCGATGGCGTAGTTCGGGGCGAGGTGGCCGCGGTCGTAGCCGGAACGCACGTACTCCTGGGTACCCACGCGCGCGCTGGTCCGGGCATCCGTCCGGAAACCGGAGGGTCGCTCGGCGGCCTGGCCGGGATTCGGGAAGACGCGGTAGGAAGCCCAACGCGGGCTCGGCAAGGCGTTGTCGTAGCCGACCGCGTAACCGAGGTTGTGCAGGACCTGCAGGCCGACCCGATCGGTCGGCTCGCCGTAGGGCGCGGTGGCGGCCTCGGCCGGGGCGGGCGCCGGCACGATGTCTCCCTTGATGACCTCGGTCCGGTCCGCCACCTGGTCGAGCCAGCCGACGACGCGCCCGGGCGTGGTCCCGTCCTCGCGGACGCCATCGACGACGTCGAGGGCGCGCTGCTCCAACGCGACGCGCCCGGGCCGGTCGCTGCAGAGGTAGACGACCGCGAGCGTGACCGCGGTCACGACGAAGGCCAACGCCAGCCAACCCAGGATGCGCAGCAAGCCCCTCATGCGCGGAGGTAATGGCACTGCCAGAGCCAGTTCAGGAAGAGGAGGCCGAGGAAGCCGCGGCGCAGCAGGGTCCAGCCGGCCTCATCGGCGGCGAGCCGCAGGCGCAAGGGGTCGCGCCGGAGCCACCAGACCACGGACCAGAGGGTCCAGAGGGCGGCGACCAGCACCACGAGGCTGAACAACGGATGGAAGAGGAACGCCTGCGCGAGATCGCCGGACGCGAGGTGGCGGGCGCAGCGCGTACCTCCGCACCCGAGGCAAGGCCACCCGGTCCACCTCATGAACAGGCAACCCGGCAACTGCCAGCCGGTCCGGAACCAGGCCCAGCCGGCGCCCGCCAAGCCGAGGAACGCCAGCGGCCAGATGAGCTCGTGATTGAACTCCCCGGGAAAGGCGGGACGACGGACGAGGCGCAACACCGGTCGACGGGATCAGACCCCCCCGGCGGTCAACCCACCCACGAGAACGAACGGCAGGCCGCAGCAGCAGCAGCAGACGACGAAGGCGACGAAGCAGGAGACGCCGAACTGGACCCACGCGCCGGTGCCGGTCGCGGCGCCGAGGGCGCGGTAGTAGATGACGCCGAACGGGATGACGGTAAGGAAGAAGACCGCGACCTGCAGGAGGATGCTGAACCCCAGCAACTGGAAGGGGGCGGTCAGAATCAGCAGGACGGCGATGGCGAGCAAGGTGGCCGACACGACGCGCTCCGCCGTCGAACTCAGGCGGAACAACTTCATCCCGAGCCAGTGGCAGAGGCCACCCAGTGCGTAGAACAGCGGGACCAAGGCGGCGACGAAGACCATCCCGACCAGCGCAACGACCGGGGAGGGTTCTTCCGTGGCCAGCAACTTTTGCGCCGCCTCGGCGAAACCCAGCTTCGTCAGGAATTCCGCGACCTCGGGATTCTTCGAGCCGAAGGCGATCAGCGCGATCAACTGGAAAGGCAGGGTCAGCGCCAAGGCTAGGTAGCAGAACGCGAGCCAATCCCCGAAGGCGAAGCGCCCCGCCGCGAGCGTCTCCCGCGGAGACAGGATCGCCAACTTGACCGTGGCGAAGAAGGAGCCGAGGGACTTACGCTGCTCCCAGGGGATGACGCTCGCCACGGCGGGCTCGGCGTCGACGGGGGACGATGGCACGGCGGTGGCGAACTCGGGCCACTCCCCCAAAGGCTTCCACGCCGCCATCCCGTTCGTCCAAGCCAGGTCGAGGCGGGTGAAGCGACCGTTGGCCAAGCCGGCGGCGACCTCTTCCGCGGAGAGCACCCCGAGCTGGACGGTCTTGCGGGCGACATGGATCGGCGAAGTTTCTTCCATGCCGATTTTTAGGACGGGGTTCCCCGCCCTGCAAACCTCAACCTCCCAGGTTGGCGAAGAACGGAGCCGCCGCCGCCGCGATGCACAGGCAGCCGGCGCAACAACCCAGCACCAGGACCGCGAGCATGGCCAACGCGGGCTTCCAGCCGGCATCGCCATGGGCCAGCGCCAAGGCACGGACCAGCAGGACGCCGAAAACGAGGGCGGCGACGCCGGCCGCGAGCGACACGAATCCACCGGACGTCGCGGTCCGGGGGAGCAAGGCTCCGAGGCCGAGGAAGAGCGCCACGCCGGCGAGCAGCCCGGCGCCGCCGAGGTAGGCGATAACGCGGAAGGTCGCACGCCAGCCGGCGCTCCCGCCGGCGAACACGCGGAGCGCCGCGTGCAAAGCGAGCGTGAGCACCGCGGCGAGACCCGTCGCCCAAAGCGGCAAAAGGAACAACGCCCGACCGAGGTAGGTCAGGTTGAGCCCGGCGGTCCGCAGCTCCACGGTCCGCCCGATCGCCCGCAGGAAAGCGGTGAGCGCGGCTTGACCCAGGAAGAACAGCAGCGGGGCGGCGAGCGCGGCGGCGAGCAGCAGCCAGAGCCACGCGCGCCCGAGGCGGCCGCCCTCCCGGAAGGGCCGGAACGTCGCGGCCGGGCGGAAGAGCACGCCGAACCAGGTGAGCGCCCATCGCCGGAAGAAGCCCGCCGAGAACCAACGCGGGCCAAGCTCGAAGGCCGGCGAGGTCACCGGCTGCAGCGTGACGAAGGCGGAGCGCGCCGCGCCGAACTCGGGGCGACTGGCGAGCGGCACCCAGCCGGGCTCGCCTTCGCGCCAGGACAGCACCGTCCCGGCGAAACGTCCCGTCGCCAAACCCGCCTCGACCTCCGCGGGTCGGAACACCCCGAGGCTGATCCCGCGCTCGGCG
>JBIISU010000140.1:0-4059 GCA_044340815.1 Opitutales bacterium
TGACGGTCGGGGCCGAACTCGGTGGCGCGGATCAACGCCGCGCGGGACATCGCCGCGTAAAGGTCGGGCTCGCGGCGAAGCCGGCGGAGCCGGGCGACCAAGGCCTCCGCGTCTCCGGCCGGGAAGACGAACCCGTCGACCCCGTCGCGCACGACCTCGCCGCAGGCGTCCGTCGCGATCACGGGGAGGCCCTGCGCCATCGCCTCAAGCTGCACGAGCCCGAACCCATCCGACAACGTGGGGAAGACCAGCACGTCGGCCGCGGCCATCCGGCGGGCGACTTCGGCCTGGGCGACGTGCCCGGTGAATTCGGCGTCCGGGGCGATCTGCCGGAGGTAGGCCGGAGGGAGCTGCCGGCCGCCGACCACGGTCAGCGCGACGTCGGCGCCCAGCAAGCGGCAAGCCTCGGCGAGGACGTGGAAACCTTTCGCGAGGTTGACGTACCCGACGAAGAGGACGCGCAACGGACGGCCCGGGAGCAAGTGCCGCGGGCGGCCGGGGCCGGTGGGCGTGAAGGCCGGCGGCACCACGAGGCCGCGGGAGGTATCGAAACCGGCGGCGGCGAGGGAACGCAGCGAGTGGGCGGAGTGGACGATGAGGCGATCGGCCAAGGCCATCTCCTCCCGCAGCCGGTCCAGGAAGCCCGTCGTGGGGATGGTCGGCGCGGGGCCCGCCCCGGGATTCGCCGCATACGCCGCGGCGCGGGTGGCGTACCAGGCGGGACCCGGGTCGACCTGCACATGGATCGTCCGCGCGCCCACCTGCCGGGCGAGGCGGAATTGCTCGAGGTTGGCGCACGTGTAACCAAGGGCGGTCGAGTCGGCCCCGAGTCCCCGCCGACGGTACACCTCGGCGGCGAAGCGCCCGAAACGTTCGCCTTGGGCGACCCAGCGATCGAAGGGGCCGCGCCGGTCCCAGCGGGCCCGCAGCACATTCGACCAAGGCTCGGCGAAGACCGGGGCGTCGGCGAGTTCCGCGCGGTGACGTTGCGCCCACTTCGTCGGCCGCACCGGGCCCGGCAACGCGGCGGCCCAGGGCGCCCAGATATCCGTGCACAGCGCCGCCAAGCGCCGGCGACGGTGCAGCGCGACCGCGAGGCTATAATGCTCGCGGCGTCCGAGCTGGCTGAGGTACCACTTCATCGGAGGAGGCGGCGTTGCAGGGCGGTGCGGATCGCCTCGGTGCGCCGCTCGAACGTCCACCACAGCGCCCCGGCCACGAGGACGAGCGCGGCGGTCGCGCCGGCGACGACGCACCAGCGCATGGCCCCTGCCACGTGCATCGCCGGACCGGCGAGGGCGGTGGTCAGGAGGATCGTCAGCGGCATGTGCGTGGCGTACAAGGTGTAGGAAATCGCGCCCAAGCCGGCGAGCGGAGCTCCGCGGAGGTTGGCGCGGGCCGTCTCGCTCCAGACGAGGGCGACGGTCGCCACGGTGACCAAGGGAAGCGCCCAGGCACGGCAACCCGCCGGGAGGAAGGGCAGGCAAGCCAGCACCGCGACCAAGCCAAGCCACGGAAGCGGGCGGGGGCAGGCGCTCCCCTGCCCCGGACGTCGCTGTTCCCGACGGGCCAAGGCCGCGCCGGCCAGCCAAGGCAGCGCCAGCCACCACCCGCGCGGGCCAAGCAACCACAGGATGCCGAGGGCGCAGAGGGCCGCGCCGATCCGCCGCCCGCGCGACCCGTCGCCGCAGGAGACCAGGACGACGGGGAAAAGCACGTAGAACCAGGCTTCGTAGGCCAGGCTCCAGAGCGGCGTATTGGAGCCGTACGGCGCGACGACCACGTCCTGCAGGAAGCAGAGATTGCCCACCAACGTGGGGAGGTCATGCCGGAAGACGACGTCCGTCGCCATCGCCCCGGCCGAGACCACCGGGGCCGGACCACGCCACGCATCGCAGAGGAACGTGAGCGCCAGCGCCGGGATGAGCACGACCCAGAGGCGGGTGCCGCGACGCAGCAGGTAATCGGGCCAGGACCAGGTCCCGGCGGCGCGGCGGTGGAGCACGGAGCCGCCCACGAGGTAGCCACTCAGCACGAGGAAGATCCAGACCGCGGCCTCGCCTTGGGCGCTGAGAAAATAGAGGCCTTGCTCCCACCATTCATAACCACCGGAGCGCCAGGGCGGGAGCAGGAAGGCGCGGACATGCCCGACGCAGACGGCGAGCGCGGCCAAGCCACGGAGCAGCTCGAGGCCGGGGCGATGCTGCTCGCGGGAAGATGCCATGGTCGGTCGCGGTCAGGCCGGCGTCTCCCGCCGCAGGAGGCGGAGGTAGAGCCCGAAGCAAAGCGCCGCGACCAGGGCGACGGGCAGCAAGGCATACCAGCCGCCCCCGAGCGCGGCGGCGCCCGCTTCCGCCGCCCAAAGCGCCCCGCCGGCCAGCCCGGCCATCGCCAGCGTGAACGGATCCAGCCAGACGCCCGCGCGCCACCGCGCGACCACCAAGACCAAGCCGAAGTAGGCGGCGTAACCGAGCAGGAAGGCGAGGCCGGCGCCTTCCAGTCCGCGGAGGGAGATCAGCCACCACGCGAGCAGCCCCATCAGCACCGCGGAGGTTCCCTCGATGAGGACGACCGCCCGCGAAGATCCCCGCGCCAACAACCAGAAGCCCAGCGGCCAGGCCAGCACGCGCAGGAAGACGCCCCAGTTCATCCAGCGCAGCACGTCCACGGCACCTTCGAACTGCGGGTCGTCCTTGTAGAGCAGGTGGACGCACGTCCGCCCCGTCGTGAGGAGCAAGGCGAGCATCGGGAGGGCGAGCAGCAGGCCCGCCTGGATCTGCTTCTCGGCGAGCGCCTTCGCCTCGGCCTCATCGCGGGCGGCGGCGACGCGCGGGAAGAAATCGGACGCCGCGGCGGCGTAGACGAAGCCCGGCAGGCTGCCCGCGATGGACAAGGCCGCCTGGTAGTTGCCGACGGCGGCGAGATCCAGCTTCCAACCGAGGAGCAGCCGCACCGCGTAGGCGGCCAACTGGGAAAGCAGCCCGACCAGCATGAGGGCCAAGCCCATCCGGATGAGCCCGGCGAGGTCGGCGCGCGCCGGCTCGGCGCGCGGGAGGCCCAAGGCGCGGACCTGCCGCCAGGTGACGAGGGCCGGGATGGCGGCCGCGAGCAACAGGCTCGGGGCGATGCCGCGCAGGCCGAAGGTCAGGATGAGCGGGAGCCCGCCGACCAGCGCTCCGGTGGCCGCGGCGACCTGGACGAACGCCAACTGCCGGAGGCGACCATGCGCCTGGAGGATCGAGGTGCCCATCGCGGTGGCCACAATCAAAGGCGCCGCCAAGCCACCCACCAGCAGGTCGAAGGCGTAATCGCCGGACGGGAACGTGGCGCGGGCCACCGGCCAGAAAAGCGCCAAGGTGAGGGCGAGCGCGCCCCACGCCAAGAGCCGGCCCAAGGCCTGGACTGCGGCCACCTTGGCGGGGCGCTCCGGTTCGGCCGCGCCCGCGATGAGGCGCACGCCTGAGGTGCCCAAACCCCAGCCGGCGAACGTGGAGAGGTTGCCGCTGAACGCGCCGCAGATGCCCATGAGGCCGATGCCGGTGGGCCCGGCGACCCAGGCGATCACCTTGGCGCGGACGAACCCCGCCGCCAAGGTCGCGACCGAGGCTCCGCCCATGAGCGCGCTGGAACGGAGGATGCGGGCGAAGGCCATGGCTCAGGCGCCGAAGACGGCGCGGAAGGTCGCGATGACGCGGGCGCGCTGCTCCTCGGTGAGGCCGGAGCCGGACGGCAGGCAGAGGCCTTGGGCGAACAGGCGTTCGCCGACGGCGCCCCCGTGCGTCTCGGCGCCCGCGAAGACCGGCTGCAGGTGCAGCGGCTTCCACAAGGGGCGCGACTCGATGTCGGCCGCTTCGAGGGCCAAGCGGACGTCTTCGCGGCTGCGCCCCGCGACCGCCGGATCGATGGTCAGGCAGGACAGCCAGCGCGTCGATTGCCCCCAGGGCGCCTCCGGCTGGAAGGCGACGCCGGGCAGGTCGCCGAGCGCCTGCCGGTAGGCGCGGAAATGGGCGCGACGGCGCGTGACCTTGCTGGCGAGGCGGAGCAACTGGCCGCGGCCGA
>JBIISU010000008.1:0-13818 GCA_044340815.1 Opitutales bacterium
CACTCGATCGACGCCTCCGCCTTCGGCATCCGCGAACACGGCCTGGCCTGGTTCGGCTGGGCCGGCGAGGCTGGGGCCGACGCCACCGCGGTCGAAGCCGCGATCCATGAGGTCGTCGACCGGCTGCTCCAACGCGGCGTGACCCCCGCGGAATTCGCGAAGGTCCGGCGCCAGGCGGCCGTCTCGATGGTCAATGGCCAGAAGAACATCCATGGGCTGGTCGGGCGCGCCGCCTACGCGGCCTGCGTCGGCCACGACATCCACTGGCCGCGTCGGGGCGTCGAGGAGCTCGCGCGGCTCGCGCCGGAGGACCTGGCCCGCGAAGCGCGCCGCTGGCTCCGGCCCGAGGCCGTGACCTATGGCACCCTGCGCGGTCGCGCCGTCGTCGCCGCCCCGGTGGCCGCGCGGCCCGCGCCGGTCGTGCCGGAGCGCTTCGAGGTGCTGACGCTCGACAACGGCGTGCGCGTCGTGCTCCAGGCGGACGACGCCATCCCCAAGGCGGCCGTCGGCGTCTTCCTCGCCGCCGGCACGGCCTACGAGCAGGCGGCGACCCGGGGCACCTCCGGGCTTTTCTCGACGTTGCTCACCCGGGATACTTTCCGCCGCTCCAAGGAGGAGGTGGCCCAGGCCGTCGACGCGATGGGGGCGACCTTCGCCGACGTGGGGTCGCAGATCTCCTGCGGGCTGTGGGGCGAGGCCCTGAGCTCCGATTTCGCTGCGTTGTCCGAGCTCGTCGCCGACGGCGTGCTGGGGCCGAAGTTCCTGCCGGCGACGGTGGAGCTCGAACGGTCGGCGGTCATCACGGCCTGCAAGGACGCGGAGGACGATATCGTCGAGAAGGCGCGCCTGCGTCTCCTGCGGCAGTTCTTCGGCGAGCACCCGCTCGGCGTCGATCCGATCGGCACGCCCGAGACCTTGGCGCGGATCCAGCCGGCCGACCTCGGTGCGGCGCATCGGGAGCTGGTCGTGGCGGGCAACCTCGTCGTCGGCATCGCCGGGGACTTCGATCGCCGCCAGGCGCTGGAGTTCGCGCAAGCCCGCTTCGGCTCCTTGCCCAAGGTGCCGTTCGCGGCCCGGTCCCTCGCCCCGCATCGCCCGGCCCCCGCCCGTGCGCGGGTGGAGCACGCCCAAGGTGAGCAGGCCGTGGTGGCCATCGCCTTCCCGCACTGCGGTTTCGGCCCCGATGCGGTCGTGGCGGCGAGCGTCACGGAGGAACTCCTGTCCGGGATGGCCAGCGGTCTTTTCCGCCGCGTGCGCGAGGAGAAGGGCATGGCGTATTTCGTCGGCGCGAACCGCGTCGAAGTCGTCGACCAGGGGATGTTCTACCTCTATGCGGGCACGGCGCCGGGCATGGCCGAGGCCGTCGTGGCGGAGATGGAGGCGGAGCTCGTCCGCCTGCGCCGGGGCGACTTCCTGGCCGGTGAGATCGACGCCGCCAAGCGGCGGATGCGCGTGGCGCGTCGCCAAGGTCGCCAGTCCGCCGGGGCCCGCCTGCAGGGCGCCTTGATCCGCGAGGTCGCCGGACTGGGCGCCAACTTCGACGCCGAGTGGGAGCGGCGCATGGCCATGACCGACGCCAAGGCGGTGCAGGATTTCGCGCGCCGCTACCTCGACCCCAAGCTGGCCCAGCAGCTCATCGTCCTGCCCAAGGACTGATCAGGCCGGCTCCTCGAAGTGGCGCCGGGCCCAGAGCGTCACCGCGAGGCCCGGGAGCGCCAGCAGCAAGGCGAAGGCGAAGTAATCGGCGTAGCCCAGCCGCGCCGCCAACGCCCCGGCCCAGAAGCCCGGGAGGTAGTTCGCCACCAACGCCAGCGTGGAGAGGGCGGCGTAGCGGACCGCGGCCTGCGGACCGGCGGCGAACTTCATCATGGCGAGCAGCAGGGCGCAGACGCCGGCGCCATACGCGACGTACTCACCGAAGTAGAGCAAGCCGACCTGGAGCCGCGAGGCGTCGGGGTGGTGCGCGAGCCACAAGATCCCCAGCAGGGGCAGGTGCATCGCCGCCCCCAGCGGGAGCAAGGCGCGACCCACCCCCAGGCTGGCCACGACGCGCGCACCGAGCAGGCCGCCGAGGGCGAGCCCGCCGACGGCGGTGAAGAGGCGCAGGACGGCGAACCCCTCGTTGTCGAAACCGAGGCCGCCGGCGCTCGGCGCCGCCATCGAGAAGAGCGGGAGCACGCGCGTCAGGTGGACCTCGCTGGCGCGGTAGCAGAAGATCAAGCCGAGCACGGGCAGGAAGCGCGGGTCTGCGAAGAACTCAGCCAAGGCTTGGCCGAGCCCGACCTTGGGCGCGGGCGGCAGGTTCGGTTCGTGCCGGAAGGCGTAGGCGTTGAGGATGAAGCAGGTCGCCGCCAACGCGACGGCGACGCCCAAGGCCTGTTGCCAGGCCGCGGCCCACGTGGTCCCGGCGGCATGGTGCCAGCGGCCGGCCAACCAGATGAGGCCCGGTCCGGCGAGCACTTGGCCGGTCTTCGAGGCGAAGGTCAGCAGGCCCGAGTAGGCCGCGCGCGGCTTTTCGGCCAGGGAGGCGACGTAATACCCATCGAGCGCGAAGTCGTGGCAGGCCGAGGCGATGGAGATCAGCGCCAGCGCGAGGAACGCCCAGGGGCCTTCCGGGAGACCTAGCCCGACCTGGAGGCCCAGGAGCAGGAGGACGATGGCGGCCTGGCAGCCCAGCACGAGGCGCGGCGGGCGGGCGATCTGGCCGACCAGCGGCGCCCAGAGGATCTTGATGCCGACGAGCAGGCCAAGCCAGGCGACCCAGCGGGTGATTTCGGCGTCTTCCCGGCCGAGGTTCTTCAGGGCGACGGGCAGGGCCTCGTCCCGCACCGCCGCCGGGATCGACTGGAAGAGGAAACCGCCGAACACCCACCACCAGACGCGGCGCACGGGCTGAGTCGCGTCGGTCGCCACGGCTTAGCTGCCTTCGCCGATCCGGCTGCGGCCGTAGTGGTCGACGGAGCGGAAGAGGCCGTCGAAGAACTTCGCCACGGTGATGTTGAGGCCCAGCAGTTCCTCCTCGCTGAGCTCCAGCATCTCGCCGGGCTGGAAGGTGCGCGTGGTCTCGGTGAGCTTGGACAAGGTCTTCGTCGGCTTCTTCAGCATGTCCTCCTCGCCGGGCAGGGGATGGCGGATCACGCCGGGCGGGGGCGCCGCGGGGGTTTCCTCTTCGCCCGCCGCCTCCTGGTCGTCGACCACATAGTCCTTCATCGCCATGAACTCCAGGGTCAGCTTGCCGTCCGGCGCGAGGTCGTCGTTCGTCACCATGCCGCCGACGCGCGCCAGCACGCGCAGCGCGGCCGCGAGGCTGAAGATGCTGTCCTCCAGGTCGCAGAGGATGCCGAAGGATTTCTCCAGTTCCTCGAACTTATCCTGCAGCGACAGCTGGAGGAAGGCCTGGTGCGCCTCGCCGATCTGCCGGTCAAGGGCCTCGTCCGGCGCGCGATTCTGCCCGCGGACCTTGATCAACACGCAGAGCAGGTGGCAACGGTGGAGGCACTCGGCGGCGATCCCCAGCAGGTCGTTGATCGTCGTCCGCACCATCAGGTTGCGGGCATAGGCGTTGACCTGGTCGGCGGTGAGGTGGTTCTGCGGGGACGGCATCACCCGGCTGACGGCGGAGTAGTAGTCGTAGGCGCGGGGGTCGGAGGTCCGCAGGCCGGCGAGGCTGAAGGCCAGCATGTCGTGCTGACGTTGGAGCGCGGCCATGAAGGTGCGGCTGATGTGCTGCAGGGAGATGACGTTCTCCTCGGACTCGGGCGTGGCGGCGGGCATGGTCAGGAAGCGGGATTGGAACCGGGGTCCTTCGCGTGGCGAGCCCTTTTGCGGGCGAGGAAGCCGTCCGGACGGGGCTTGGGGGTCGACGCCAGCCACGCGATGGCGAGCGGGATGGTCTCGCGGAGGCTCAGGCTAGGCTGGCCCGGGAAACGGAAGCAGTGCTCGGTCCGCGCCTGGAGGTCGGGGTCGAGGCGGCCGCCGGGGACGAGCAGGGCCAGGTGTCGGGCGGGAACGCGCACCGGGTTGGCCAGGTCGATCTTGCGTCCCAAGTCCGGGGAGAGGGCGACGACGCAGCAGCGGTCCTCGACCAGCTTGAGCAGGCCGCCCAGGGCGGCCGCGCGCATCAACTTCAGTTTTTCCATCGCCCCTTCGGCGAGGTGCCAGGCTTCCGGGTGGAACGAAAGCTTCTCCGTGCCCGAGGACAGCAGCAGGCGCTGGAGGCCGAAGGCGGCCATCGCCCGCGCCAAGGCGGCAAGGTCGGCCGGATCCGTGAGGCCGTCCGCGATGACGATGGTTTCGCGACTCTGGCGCCAATCGGTGAAGTCGCCGACGCGGGCGAGCCCGAAGTCCGGGCGCATCGTCAGCGCGCACACATCCTCGCAGGGACCTTCGGCGGTCTGGGCGAGTTCGATCGGGCCGACAATGCGGGTCTTGACCCCGAGTTCGCGGAACGTCGCATCATAGGGCGCCAGTTCGGGCGCGAAGGCCGCCGTGGCCACGACCTCGCGGAGCGCCTTCGGGTGATGCTGTAGGCAGGCCAGCAAGGAGGCCATCCCGCGGAGCACGAGACGGTTGGGGTGGGGGTCGGGGGTGGTCACGAAAGGCGGCCTTCGTCGAGGTCGATCATGTCGGCGAAGGAGATGATGTCGGTGCGGTGCGCGGCGCCCATCTTGCGCTTGGCGTCATTGAGGGCCTCGCGGCCCATCTCGCTCATCCCCTTCTGGACCAACTCGCGGTTCCAGGCGGCCACGCGGAGGTCGGCGGGGAAGAGGCGGAGCAGGCGCGCGTCCAGGTCGGCGTCGTCGGTGGCTTCGCGGAGGCACTGGATGACGGCTTCCGGCTCGACGCCGAGATGCAGGCAGAGGAAGCGGTCGAAGCCCTTGCAGAAGTTGCGCTGGTAGGATTTCGGCAGTTCGCCCCGGATGTGCTTGCGGGCCTTCGCGAGGAAGCGGGGAAGGTGGAGCAGGCCCGTGGCCCGATGCGGGATGTACGAGGAAGGCAGGTCGTAGCAGATTTCGCCGGTCGCTTCCGAGAAGCCGTTGGGGCGGGGGGAGGACGGGGCGGTCATCGGGAAGGGTATTGCGAGGCGGGCAGGCCGCGCACGGTTTCGGCGATGGCGCGACCGACCTTGGCGAGGTTGCGGGACTGGGCGGCGACGAAGGCGTCGGCGTCAAGGGCCGCCATGGGTTCGACGCAGGCGGAGGTGCCGCCGGCGACCGCGGAGCCGTCCGCGCGTTCGAGCCGATAGTGGACGGTCAAGGCGGCCCGCCTTCCGGCGAGGACCTCGAAGCGTTCGCACTCCAGGATGAGGGTGAAGTGGGGCGCCGCCGGGGTGATCGTCGCGGTCGGAGCCCCGGCCTCGCGCGTGAGATGGCGGGCGATCGTCTCGGAGACCATGCGGTCGAGCGTGCCCGCCCAGCGGTGGGCGTCGTCGACGAGGACTTCGCCGCCCGGGCTGAGCAGGACGACGGCGGGACGCCGCACGGTGGCCGGGAGCGTCGCCCGCGCCACATGGATGAGCGGGGCCGGGCGCGTCGGCGACGCGTCGGCCGCGGCGAACTGATGGAAGACCACGGCTTCGCTGTGCTTGTCGAAGACGATGCAGCCCGCGAGGGCGAGCGAGGTGAGCAAGAGGGCCGCGCGCCTCATTTCGTGGGCTCCTCCTGCGGGGGTGTCCTGACCTCGAGCGTGACGGCCGGACCCTTGCGGCGGCCTTGGATGATGGTCTCCGGGTTGCGCTCGATGAAGTCCGCCAGCGAACGGATGGCCTGCGCCGCTTCGGCGACGTCCGCCAGCGCCTGATCGAGGTCGCGCCGCGTGGTCGAGCCGGGCTTGGTCAGGCCGCGTAGGTTCTCGGCGGTCATGTTGAGGTTCTCGAGGGCCTTGCGGCCCGCGCCGGCCATGGCCTGGAAGTCTTCCGCGAGCGGGTCGAACTTGGCGTTGAGGCGTTGGACGAGCGCATCGACGGAGCGCATCGCGGCGGAAAAATCCGCGACCGCCTTGGTCACCGCCGGATCCCCCGTCAGGCGGGCGATGTTGTCGGAAGCCTTGACGAGGTTGCCGTTGATCTTGCCGAACTCGATCTGGGCGGCCCCTTGGTCGATGCGGCCCAGGATCGCGTCGACCTTGCGGGTGATCGCGACGAAGTCCACGCGGCTCAGCTGGTCGAGGGTCTGCGAGACGGCCTTGGTCAAGGCGCCGAGGTTGGACGGCAACGTCGGGATTTCGGCGTTCACGCCCTTGGCGTCGTGCAGGCGCACGGGGGTGTCCGGCAGGTAGTCGAGCTCGACGTAGAGGACGCCGGTGATCACGGATTGCTGCTGCAGCTTGGCGCGGAGTCCCTTCTCGATCGAGCCGCGGAGACCCGTCTTGTCGAGCAAGGCTTGGTCGAGGCCCCGCCGGGTCAGCAGGTCGGGCGCGAACTCCATGACCACCGGCACCGAGTAGTCGGCGGCCGTCTGCTCGGCGGTGCGGAGCAGGACCTGGGAGACCTTGCCGATCGTCACCCCGCGGAACTTCACCGGTGCCCCGATGTCGAGGCCGCTCACCGAATCGTCGAAGTAGGCCAAGGCGGTCGGCTTGGTCCCGGAGAAACTGCCGCCGCCGAGCAGGATCACCGCGACGCAGCCCAGCACGAGGCCGCCGGCGACGAAGGCGCCGATGAGGGTCTTGTTGGCGGAACGGCGCATGTCAGGTGATGCGGGCTTGGGAGAAGAAAGCGTGGGCCTTGGGATGGGCGCCCGGCGACAGGAAGTCGCGGGGCGGGCCATAGGCGCCCATCCTGCCGGTGTCCGGGTCGAGGTAAACGCAGAAGTCGGCGATTCGGAGGATGCTGGGCACCTCGTGGCTGACCAGGACGATGGTGGTGCCGAAGGCCTCCCGCAGCTTCAGGATGAGTTCATCGAGCCGGCCGGAGGTCATCGGGTCGAGCCCGGCGCTGGGTTCGTCGAGGAAGATGACTTCCGGGTCCAGGGCCATGGCCCGGGCGATGCCCGCCCGTTTCGCCATGCCGCCGGAGATTTCCGAGGGGAGCTTGTCCATCGCATCGGCGAGGCCCACCAGCGCCAGCTTGTATTCGGCGAGCGCGCGCAGGTCGCGGCGGGGGGCGGCGAGGAATTCGCGCATCGGCAGTTCGACGTTCTCGCGCAAGGTCAGGGACGAGAAGAGGGCGGAGCCTTGGAACAGGAAGCCGAGCCGGCGCAGGGTGGCGGCCCGCTGGGCCGGGGAGGCGGTCGCGAGGTCGAGCCCAAGCAGGGAGGCTTTCCCGCCGAGGGGCTCATCGAGCCCGCTGAGGGAGCGCATGAGCGTGCTCTTGCCGCAACCGCTGGGACCGACGATCGCGAGGATCCGTCCGGACTCCAGGCGGAAGTCGATGCCCGACATGATCACGCGCTCCCCGTGGCCGATGGCGAGTCCTTCGCTGGTCAGGATGGCGGGGGCGGGGCTCATCAGAAGTTGAATAGGTTGAAGATGACCGCGAACAGCGCGTCCGACACGACGATGAGGGTGATGCCGAGCACGGCGGCGGTGGTCGCGGCCTCGCCGACCCCGAGGGCGGAGGGTTTCGCGACGGAGCCGCGGTAGCAGCCGGCCCAGGCCGCGATGAAGCCGAAGGCGACGGACTTGATGACGCCGACGAGGAAGCTCTTGAAGCTGATCGCGACGACCACCTGCGTGAGGTATTGGCTGACGCTCAGCTCGCCGGCGCAGGCGACGACCATGCCGCCGAAGACGCCGATGAAGGTGGCGAAGATGGCGAGCAAGGGCACCATCAGCGTGACGGCGAGGATGCGGGGCAGTCCGAGGTATTCGACCGGGTTGAGCCCGAGCACCCGCAGGGCGTCGGTCTCCTGGCTGACGTTCATGCTGCCGAGCTGCGAGGCGAAGGAGGTCGCCGTGCGTCCGCACGCGATCACGCCGGTCATGAGGGCGCCCATCTCGCGGGTCATCGCCAGGGAGACGAGGTTGGCGACGTAGATGGTGGCCCCGACCTGCCGGAGCTGGATGAGGCCCACGTAGGCCATGATCAGGCCGGTGAGGAAGCCGAGCAGCGCCACGATCGGCAACGCATCCACGCCCGCGGTCTGGAGCTGCAGCCAGAAGTCCTGCCAGTTGATCCGCGCCCGACCGATCAGCAGGCGGCCGAAGGCGCTGGCGGTCTCGCCGATGTGCTCGAACGCCCGGCCCCAGGAGGAGGAACTCGCCAGACCCCAGTCTCCGAACTGTTCGAGGAGGCCGGGGTGGTTGGTGTCCTGCTCGCTCGCCGTGGACGTTTCGGCCAGCTCCACGAGGGCGCGGAGCCGGGAGGGGAGGGCGGTGAGGTCGAGTTGGCGCACCTGCCGAAAATGACGATGGATCCAGGCGGGCAGGGAGGAGTCGAATTGGCCGAGTTCCGCCCCGGTCAGGCGGATGCGGTCGCCCTTGAAGGTGATTTCGGGGGTGGCGACCTGGGCGCTCCAGTCGCCGGCGAGGGCGACCACGGTAGACCCATCGGCAAGGACCTCGGTCCGGGCCCGCGGCGGGTTGGCTGGCGCGTGGGACATCCTGACTGTCAGATACTTGGGCGACCGTCCGTTAACAAGTCAGAAAGGCGTTGTCCCACCGTGCGGAGAACGCTTTGCTGACCCTCCGTCGGATGCGTCCTGCCCTCCTGATCCTTCTCCTGGCCTCGACCTGCCCCGGTCGCGCGGGGGACTTTCTTTCCCCCTTCCCGTCGGGCGCCGCCGTCGGCGTGTTCTCCTTGCTGGAGGAGAACGACAAGTTCTCGTTCAGCAACAAGGATCGGTACTACACCCAGGGCCTGCGGATGGTGGTGAATCACGAGAATGGCTTCTACGCCGCGTTGACCCAGGAGATCAATACGCCGGCGGATACCGTGAACGCCAACCCGCCGCTCGACGACTTGCCCTATTCGGCCGCGCTCTATTTTTCCTACGGCCATGGGCGGGTCCTCGACCGCGGCGGGCGCCGCGATGTCCTTCTCGTCTGGGAGCTGCAGTTCGGCGTGGTCGGACCCGCGGCCGGTGGCCCGACCATCCAGAACTCGGTCCACCGCCTGATCGGCGTGCCCACGTTGCCCGGCTGGCAGACCCAGCAGCCGAACGAGTTCGTCGCCAACCTCAACTGGGATTTCCGCAAACGCTTCGACCTGCCCGGCGCGCGCCCGGGGCTGCGCGACCTGATCCTCCGCTCGGGCGTCCAACTCGGGACGATCCGGACGGAAGTCATCTTCGGCGGTCAGGCGCGCTGGGGCAAGGGTCTCGAGCGTTCGTGGGGCAATGCGACGATCCGCCAATCCCCCGCCTTCGATCCGGTCGACCGGTTGCGCGGCGACCTGTCCGCCCCGGCGGTGGCCGCTTGGTTCTTCGTGGACGCCCAGGTCCAGGTCGTCGTCAGCAACTACGCCACCGATGGGTCGAACTTCCGCGCCACCCGCGGGGTGAACCGCGAACCCGTCGTCGGCCAGTTGGGCTTCGGCTACAGTTTCCAGTTCCACCATTTCGCCGCCACCCTCTACAGCACGCTGCGCAGCCACGAATTCGAGGCGCAACAGTCGCTGCATGGCGTGGGCGGCATCAAACTCGATCTCCTTTTCTGACATGTCCCTGCTTGCCGTGGTCGACCTCGGGTCGAACTCCCTCAAAGTCTCCGTCGTCGACGCGGCCACCCGCCGCGAGGTGGCCCGCGCCAGCGAGCCCGTGCGCATCTTCCCGGCCACCCTCGGCGAATTCACCTTGTCCCGCGAGACGCAGGTCGAGGCCGCCGAGGCGGTGCGGCGACTGGTCGAGTTCGCGCGGGCGCAGGGCGCCCGCGAGGTCGCGATCCTCGGCACCAGCGCCGTGCGCGACTGCGCCAACCGGGCGGAGTTCGGCGCCCTGGTGCGGGCGACCGCCGGCGTGCCCCTCACCATCATCTCGGGGGAGGTCGAAGCCCGGCTCGTCGCCGCCGGCGTGCGGACGGATCCCGCCTTGGCGGCTTGTCCCAACCTCACGATCTTCGACCTCGGCGGCGGCAGCCTGGAGGTCGCGCGCGTGCGCGGCTCCGAGGTCACGCTGGCGCGGAGCTACCCCTTGGGGTCCGTCCGACTCACGCATGGTTACCTCCGCGGGGGGGAAGGCGTCGTCGACGAATTGGATCAGGCGTCCATCCGCGACCACCTGCTGCGGACGCTCGGGCCCGTCCTCTCGCCGCGCTTGGCCGAGCAGAGCCTGGTGGTCGGCGCCGGCGGGGTCTTCAGCGCCGTCGCCCTCCACCTGGAGGCCGTCGGGGAGCCCGTGGTCGACGGGCGCCTGCCCGCCTTGCGGATCCGGGCGCTGAAGGACCGTCTCTCCGCCCTGCCGTTATCCGAGCGCCGCGCGGTGCCGGGCATTCCGGCCGAACGCGCCGACATCATGCCCGCCGCGCTCCTGACGGTCTGCGTACTGGCCGAGCTCACCGGCGCGGAGTCCTTCCAGCTCACCCATCGGGGGCTGCGCCACGGCATGGTGGAACTGATGCTCGGCCCCTCGGGGTTGCAGGCATGAGGCTCCTCGGCTTGATCGCCTTGGCCGTCGCGATGCCCCTCGTCGAGGGCGCCGCCCGGCCCGAGGTGCGTACCGGCCAGGTCATCCGCGTCGACGCGGCGCGGCACCGTCTCGTGGTCGAGGAATCGCCCGGGGGCGCACCCGTGGAATACTTCGCCCGCCCGGGCGACCTCGAGTTGCCTTGGGCGGGTCGTCGCGTCCGCTATGAAGTCCTGGTCGACGGAGAGCGTCGCTGGGCCGACACGGTCTTCCCGGCGGGGGCCGAGGAGTTGCGCCGCATCGCCGAGGTCACCGATTCGCTCCGTCGCCAGACCGCCGACCAAGGGCGCTTGGTGACGCGCATGCCCCGCGACCTCATCCCCGACCTGGCGCTGTGGGATCAGGAGGCGCGCTTGGTCTTCAAGAAGGACCTGCTGGGCGCCCCGTTCGCCCTCAACTTCATCTTCACCAGCTGTCGCTCGGCCAAGATGTGCCCGGCTTCCACGGCTTGCATGAAGCAGTTGGGCGATGGGCTGGCGAAGGACCCCAAGCTCAAGGCGGTGCGCTTGGTGACCATCACCTTCGACCCGGAGGTCGATTCCCCCGGCTTGCTGCGCAGCTATGCCCAAGGCTACGGCATCGATCCGGCGCGCCACCGTTTCCTCACCGGCGACCCCGGTCAGATCAAGGACTTGATGAGGAACTTCGGCATCCTGACGGTCCGCGACGACGGCACCATCGTGCACAACGCCGCGTTGATCGTCGTCAACGCCGAGGGTCGCATCGTGCAACGCCGGGAGGGCGCGTCGTTCGACGCCGCCGACGTGGCCAAGACGCTCGCGGGGCTCGCCACCGGACGATGAGCCCGCGCCGACAGGCCTGGTTGGTCTCCGCCTTGGCCGCCTTGGCTTTCCTCGCCTTGCGGAGCCTGCCCGACACGCACTGCGCCTTGCTGCACACCGACCATCTGCCGATCGTCGTCGATGGGGTGGAGTTCTGCGGGGTCAACGAGGAGGCCAATTTCTATCGTCCACGCGTCCTCAAGTTTCCCTACGCCCTCAAGGTGGAGATGCCGATGCCGCCGGGATCGCCCGAGGGACGGGTGGGTCGATTGACGCTCATGGATGAGGACGGCCGGGCCCTGCTCGATCATCAGCTGGCCCTTTCGCACACGCGTAAGCTGCACCTCCATCTCCGGTCCTTGGCCCGACCCGGCTATGTGCACCTCCATCCCCAGCCGGGTTCGGAAGGGGTCTGGTCGTTCGAGGTCCCCGTCGACTTCGACCTGACGCAAGGCGCCCATGCCTACGTCGATTTCGTGCCGGTGCGCGGCGGCCGGGTCGCCTTGGCCGAGTTCAGCCTGCCCCCGTCGCCCGGGCTACCTGCCGTCGGGGCGCCGGCGCCTTCGCTGCAGGTGGCGGCTTTCTCCGCCTCCACCGCCCGTACCGGCGAGTCGGCCCTGTGGCGGGTGAGCCTACGGCGCGCGGCCGGCGGGCCGGTCAAGCTGCGCCCGTTGATGGGCTCCCTCGGCCACGCGGCGCTTTTCTCCGCCGAGCCCAGCGAAGCGAAGATGGGTTACGCCCACTTGCACCCCTCGCTGGAGGGGGGCGAATACGACGCGGAGCCGACCTTGTCGTTCCGCCTCCGCTTGCCCCCGCCGGGCGACTACGACCTCTGGCTCCACGTGGACGACGGCACGGACCGCTACCTGCGGATACCCGTCACCGTCACGCCTTGAGCGAGCGGAAGTAGGCGACCGTGGCGTCGAGGCCTTCGGCCACCGTGTGCCGCGGGCTCCAGCCCGCCGCCCGGAGCTTGTCCGCGGAGGCCAGGGAATGCTTCACGTCGCCGAGGCGCTCGGGCTTGTGTTCGATCGCGGAGGAAGAGCCGGTGAGCCGGATGACTTCCTGGGCGAGCTCCTTCACCGTCATCTTCCGGCCATAGCCGACGTTGTACGTCCCGGTGACGGCGGGGTTCGCGGCCGCGAAGGCGAGGGCGCCGACGATGTCCTTCACGTAGATGAAATCGCGCGTCTGCTCGCCGTCGCCGAAGATGCCCAGGGGCTCCCCGCGCACGGCCTTCTCGATGAAGATCGGGACGGCGGCCGCGTAGGGCGACTTCGGGTCCTGGCGCGGACCGAAGACGTTGAAGAACCGGAGGGAGGCCGTGGCCAGGCCGCGCTCGCGGCGGAACAGCTCGAGGTAGTACTCGCCGTCGAGCTTGGTCACGGCGTAAGGCGACTTGGGCTCGGGGGTCATGGTCTCGACCTTCGGGACGGTCGGGTTGTCGCCGTAGATGGCGGCGGACGAGGCGAGGACGACCTTGCCGACCTTCGCCGCCGCCGCGGCCTCGAGGACGTGCAGCGTGCCGGTGGCGTTGAGTTCGACGCAGTCCCGGGGGTGGAGCATCGACTCCGGCACGGAGATCATCGCGGCGAGGTGGAAGACTTGGTCGACGCCGCGCAGGGCCTCGTCGAGCTTGGCGCGCTCGAGGATCGACCCTTCGATCAGCCGATGCTCGAGCCCGGCGAGGTTGCGGCGATGGCCGCTGCGGAAATTGTCGAGGACCACGACTTCCGCCCGGCCCTGGAAGTGCTCGACGATGTGGGAGCCGATGAAGCCGGCGCCGCCGGTGACGAGGACGCGCATGGTCAGCGGACGAGCGCCTGCATGGCGGGGAGCTGCGCCTCGATCGATTCGACCAGCTTGAACTGGGTGCGGAGGCGGTCGAGGTTGTGGCGGGGGCGCTTGACCTTGAAGTAGACGTCGCCCTCGAGCCAATCCGTGAGGAAGCGCAGGCCGATCTCGAAGGTGATGAGCTTGCCGGCGAAGGGCAGGAGCTCGCGTTCGCGCGGGGTCAGGAAGCCGCCCGCGGAGGCGAGGTAGCCCTGCACGAGGGCCTCGAACATCGGGAGCTGCATGGTCACCTTGGAGAGGTCCGTCTCGTCCTCGGCGGCGGGGGAGGTGGAGGTCCGCACGAGGTCGCCGAAGTCGTAGAGCGCCGAGCCCGGCATCACGGTGTCCAGGTCGATGACGCAGATGCCTTCCTGGCTCTCGTTGTCGAGCAGCACGTTGTTGAGCTTGGTGTCGTTGTGGGTGACCCGCTCCGGGATCTCGCCGCGGGCCATGGCCTCGACGATCGTGCCCACCTCGTGGGCGCGCGCCTGGGCGAAGGCGATCTCCGGGGCGGCCTCCTTGGCTCGTCCGTGCGCGTCCTTGGCGAGGGCGGCCGCGAAGGCGGCGTAGCGGCTCGGGGTGTGGTGGAAGTTCGGGATGGTCTCGATGAGGCGATCGCCCGGCAGGTCGGCCAGCAGGGCCTG
>JBIISU010000141.1:0-4037 GCA_044340815.1 Opitutales bacterium
GTGCTCCACATGGCGCGTCAGGGCCTCTTCGGCGAACTGAAGCACGCCGAGTGCGCCTACATCCACGACCTCTCGCAGAACGTCCTCTGGAGCCTCGGCAGCGAGGGCGGCTGGCGCCGCAACTACCACACCTTCATGGACGGCAACCTGTACCCCACCCACGGCCTCGGCCCGGTGGCCCAGTACCTCGGCATCGGCCGCGGCGACGCGTTCAAGTTCGTGGTGTCCGTGTCCTCCCCGGAGCGCAACCTCACCGAGTTCCGCGACCGCAAGAACCCCAACAACGGCAAGCACAAGGACGAGAAGTACGTCTGCGGCGACATGAACACGTCGATCATCAAGACGCAGCTCGGCCGCACCATCATGATCCAGCACGACGTGGTGAGCCCCCGCCCCTACTCGCGCATCAACGCCCTGTGCGGCAGCAAGGCCACCTTCTTCGGCTACCCCGGCCGCCTCGCCGTCGACGGCGCCAACGACCACCCCTCGGTCAAGGGCATGAAGCTCAACTCCCACAGCTGGCTCGAGAAGGAGAAGCTGGACGCCTTCATGAAGGCCAACCAGCACCCGCTCATCAAGAAGGTCGGCGAGTCCGCCAAGAAGGTCGGCGGCCACGGCGGCATGGACCACGTGATGAACTACCGCATGCTCGATTGCCTGCGCCAGGGCATCACGCCGGACATGACCGTCTACGACGCGGCCGACTGGTCCTCGATCCTCGAGATCTCCGTCCGCTCCGTGAAGGACGGCTCGATGCCGATTCAGTGCCCCGACTTCACCCGCGGCGGCTGGAAGACCATCAAGCCCCTGGGCATCGTCTCGTAAGCGACACCGCAGGCGCCACTCCGACCCGGCCACCTGGCCGGGTCTTTTGTTGGCGGATGGCCCCGGGCTGGCCGGCGGGGAGAAGCCCCCATCCGCGCCGTCGGATTCCCTGCTTTGAATCGGCGCCCGGGGCACAAGAGACTTGACGGTATTCCAAATCGGAATGTACCATGCCCATCCCCGAATGGAACGTCTGTCCGACGCCTGAATTCATCCGCGCCGCGCGCACCTACGAAAAGAAACATCCGGACGAACTCGCCGCGGCCCTCGCCAACCTCCAGCAACGCTACCTCCCCCGCCTGAACCACGCCCGCCGCCATGGCCTCGTCCAAGCCGGCTGCCTGCACCACGAAGGCGACGGCATCATCGCCATCGACCAAGGCGGCCAAGGCGGAAGTCTCCGCGAAACCAGGCTCTACGCGTACCCGCACGACGCTTCCTTCACCCTCCACCTCCTCCTGATCGGGGACAAGTCCTCCCAAAAGCGCGACCTGCGCCAGGTACGGACGATGCTCCGGCGGCTCCCCCTCGACTCCTCCCATGGCTAAACGCGCCACCCCTCATCGCCCGACCCGCTTCCGCAACGTGTCGGAGCTCCGCAAGGCCGGCATCGTTTCCGCCGCGACCGCCCGCAAGGTCCAAGCGGCGGGCGAACGGACGAAGATCATCACCCGGCTCGTCTGCCAGCGATTGGACGCCGGCCTTTCGCAGGCGGACGTCGCGCGACGCCTTGGCCGGACCCAGAGCTGGGTCTCCAAGTTCGAGGACCGGACCGACGCGGAACTCACCCTCGGCGACATCCAGGCCTACTGCCAAGCCATCGCGGGCACCTTGGCGCTGGAGTTCGGACGGGACGGGCACTTCGCGGCGTGAAGGGGGTTCGGGGTTGCCCTCGTCCCCCCGCGGGAAAGACTGCGCCCATGGGTTCGCCCGCCGACCTCGCCACCTGGACCGCCGGGCTCGTCACCTTCTCCGGGGAGGAGACGGAGCGGGCCGCCGAGGCATTCGCCGCCCTGCTGCCTCCCGACACGGTGCTGGCGCTCGAGGGCGACCTCGGCGCGGGCAAGACGACCTTCGCGCGGGGCCTGCTCCGCGGGCTCGGCGTGGCGGGCGACGTCACCAGCCCGTCGTTCGCGCTGCTCAACGTGCATCAGGGAGACCGGCAGGTCTTCCACGTCGACGCCTACCGCCTGACCCGCCCGGAGGGCTTCGACGACCTCCTGATCTGGGATCTGGCGCAATCCCCCTGGAACGTGCTGGTCGAATGGCCGGAACGCGTGGCGTCCCGCCTGCCGCGGGGCCATTGGACGATGAAGGCCGCCCTCCTCGCGGAAGGCGGCCATCGGTTCACGTTGGTCCGGCCGGGCTGAGCCCGCGGCTCACGAGTTGCGCTTGCGCTCGTTCTCCGTCAGCCAGCGCTTGCGCATGCGGATGAAGTTCGGCGTGATCTCGACGAGCTCGTCCGACTCGATGTACTCGAGGCAGGCCTCGAGGGACATCTGGCGCATCGGCTTGATCTTGGCGGCGTCGTCGGAGCCGGAGGCGCGGACGTTCGAGAGCTTCTTGTTGATGACGAGGTTGATCTCGAGGTCGTTGTCCTTGCAATGCTCGCCGACGACCTGGCCTTGGTAGATTTCGTCGGCCGGCTTCACGAAGAAGTCGCCGCGGTCGTAGAGTCGGTCGAGGGAGTAGGCGGTCACCGCGCCGGCCTCGCCGCCGATCATCACGCCGGCGGCGCGGTGCGGGGCCTCGCCCTTGACGGGCTCGTAACCGAGGAGGTTGTGGTACATGACGGCCTCACCGCGGGTGGTGGTGAGCATCAGGGTGCGCAGGCCGAAAAGGGCGCGGGACGGGACCTTGAACTCCATGTGGATCCAGCCGCTGGTGCCGGCCTTGGCGTCCATCGAGCGGAGCTCTCCGCGACGGCCGAGGACGAGCGACATGACGTCGCTCTGGGAGGCTTCCGGGCAGTCGACCGCGAGGGTCTCGACGGGCTCGCACTGGACGCCGTCGATGGTCTTCATGATCACCTCGGGCTTGCCGACGGAGAGTTCGTAGCCTTCTCGGCGCATGGTCTCGATGAGCACGCCGAGGTGCATCAGGCCGCGGCCCGAGACCTTCCAGGCGTCGGCGCCGGCCTCGCGGTCCACGCGGAGGGCGACGTTCTTCTCGAGCTCCTTGATGAGGCGCTCGCCGACCTGGCGGCCGGTGACGAACTTGCCGTCGCGGCCGGCGAAGGGCGAGTCGTTGACGCGGAAGGCCATGGTCACGGTGGGCTCGTCGACCTTGACGGGCGGCATCGGGCGCGGGTTCTCGAGGTCGGTGATGGTCGCGCCGATCTCGACGTGGTCGAGGCCGATGACGGCGCAGATGTCGCCGGCGGAGACCTCCTGGGCCTTGACGCGGCCGAGGGCCTCGAAGACTTCGACCTCGAGGACGCGCTGCTTATGCTGCTCGCCGGAGCGGGTGACCATCATCACGGGCATGCCCGGGGCGATCTTGCCGGCGGTGACGCGGCCGACCGCGATGCGGCCGACGTAGTCGGAATAAAGGATGGCCGTCACCATGATCTGGAGCGGGTTGGCCAAGGCCTCGGCGCGGGACTTGAAGCCGGCGGCGGCGCCGCGGGAGGAACCTTCCGCGTACGGCTCGGGGATCTTGTCGACGATGGTGTAGAAGAGGTCCATCAGGTCCTTCGGACGCTGGCCTTCGACGGTCTTGGCGCGGTCGAGGGTACCCCAGCCTTCGCGGCCGGAGGCGTAGACGATCGGGAAGTCGAGGGCCGACTCCGGGGCGTCGAGGGCGACGAGCAGGTCGAAGACCTCGTCGACGACGGCGTCGGGGCGGGCGGACGGCTTGTCGATCTTGTTGATGACGACGATGGGCTTCAGGCCGAGGGCGAGCGCCTTGGACAGCACGAAGCGGGTCTGCGGCATCGGGCCTTCGAAGGAGTCGACCACGAGGAGGCAACCGTCGGCCATGTTGAGCACGCGCTCGACCTCGCCGCCGAAGTCGGCGTGGCCCGGGGTGTCGATGAGGTTGATCTTATACTCCTTCTGGTCGCGGGGGTCGGTCCACTTGATCGCGCAGTTCTTGGCGGTGATGGTGATGCCGCGCTCGCGCTCGAGGTCGCCCGAGTCCATGATCAGGCCGTGCTGGCCGCCGGCGAGTTTGTCGAGGTCCTCGGCCCGGAACATGCCGGACTGGTAGAG
>JBIISU010000142.1:0-4027 GCA_044340815.1 Opitutales bacterium
CGCCGGTGCCGCCGCCGCCCCGGCCGCCGCGCCCGCCGCCAAGAAGTAATTTCCGCCGCCGGGCGTCCCCGGCACCTGTTCTTTGAAGTCAAATGCCATTCTCGGTCATCGCCGCCCTCGGCAATCCGGGCCGAGAATATGCCGCCACGCGCCATAACGCGGGGTGGATCGTCCTCGACGCCCTCGCCAACCAGGCCGGGGCCGCGTGGCAGGTCGAAAGCCGTTTCCCGGCCGCGGTCACCAAGGTCATGCTCGGAGGTTCCTCCGTCTTCCTGGTCAAGCCCCAGAGCTTCATGAACGTCAGCGGGGAGCCCCTCGCCGCCTTCCTCCGCTTCCACCGCCTCGATCCCGCCGCCCTCGTCGTGCTCCACGACGACATCGCGTTCGAACCCGGCCAGATGCGCCTCGCGCTCGGAGGTTCGGCCGCCGGCCACAACGGCGTCGCCAGCTGCATCCGCCAATTCGGCGAAGCCTTCGTCCGCGCCCGGCTCGGGATCGGCCCCAAGCGCCACCCGGAACAGGACCTCGCCGACCACGTCCTCGGCAAGTTCCCCGCCGCCGACCTCGCCCAGCTCCAGGCCCGCATTCCTGACTTCATCCACGGACTCGAAACCCTTTTCACCCGCGGCCTTCCCGCCGCCCAGAACCTCACCAACAGAAAATCACCATCACCATGACCACCGCCCAGCTCCGCCGCTCCTACCGCGCCAGCCTGATCCTCGACCTCCGCGGTTCGACGGACGCCCCTGAAGCCGTCATCGAGCGCCTCAAGGACACCCTGAAGTCCCTCGACTGCAAGGTCACCGAGTCCGAGAACCTCGGCCAGAAGGAGTTCTCCCGCGTCGTGGACCGCAAGTTCCCCGCCGGCCTCTACGTCCAGTTCCACTTCGAGGGTCCGGTCAGCACCCCGACCGCCTTCCGCGAGAAGCTGCGCCTCGACCGGACCGTGAACCGCCTGCTCGTGCAGTCGGCCAACTAATCCGCCCGCTCCCTTCGCCGTGGCCTCCTCCTTCAATCGCGTGATCCTCGCGGGCAACATGACCCGCGACCCCGAGGCGCGCGCCCTCCCTTCGGGGCAGGCCCTCACCAAGTTCTCCCTCGCCGTCAACCGCGCCTACACCACCAAGGAAGGCGAGAAGCGCGAGGAAGTCACCTACGTCGACATCGAGAGCTACGGCAAGCAGGCCGAGATCATCGCCAAGTACTGCGGCAAGGGCTCCGGCATCCTCGTCGAAGGCCGCCTGAAGCTCGACCAGTGGGAGGACAAGAAGACCGGCGAGAAGCGTTCGCGCCTCGGCGTCGTCCTCGAGAACTTCACCTTCATCGGCGGCAAGTCCCAGGGTGGCGAGGAGGGCGGCTCCGCCCCCCGTTCCCGCGGCGGCAACGACACCCCTTCCCCGGCGCCCGACCACGGCGGCGACGACGTCCCCTTCTGATCACCCCCCTCCTTTAACCCAAGCAAGCACCTATCATGGCATTCACCGAAGTTCTCCTCATCAAGCCCGTCGACGGCCTGGGCGCCGAAGGCGAGCAGGTCCGCGTCCGCGCGGGCTTCGCGCGCAACTACCTGTTGCCCCAGGGCATCGCCCTGCCGGTCAACCGCGCCAACACCAAGTACATCGAGTCCCTCCAGAAGGCCCGCGAACTCCGCGAGGCCCGCGACCTCGAGGCCGCCAAGGCCATCGAGACCAAGCTCGCCGCCATCAACCTCGTCTTCGCCGTCAAGACCGGCGAGGGCGGCAAGATGTTCGGCGCGATCAGCACCGCCGAGATCGCGGCCAAGCTGGCCGAGCACGGCGTCGAGCTGGAGCGCAAGCGCATCCACCTCGGCCAAGGCCCGGTGAAGATGCTCGGCAAGCACGTCTGCAGCATCCGCCTCCATGGCACCGTCATGGTCGAGCAGGGCTTCGAGGTCGTCTCCGAGAACCCGATCGAGCCCGTCGCCGAGGAGGCGCCCGAGGCCGACGAGCGCGACCACCGCGACGACAAGAAGTCGCGCAAGCCGCGCAAGGAGAAGGCCGACAAGAAGGCCTGAGCTCCCCGCCATCCCGGATCAGGGCGTGAGGCTTCGGCCCCACGCCCTTTTTCGTTCTGGTGATGGTCGCAGGCTGTGAATAGACGGTGAACGGGGCGTGAACGGCCCGTGCATCGATTGTCGCTGTCACCCCCCGTCCCCCCGCCCCCTGTCCCCCATTTTCCATGGCCGAAAGACCCCAGCGCCCGCGTCGCGACGCCGAGCCCAACTACGGCGACCGCGTCCCGCCCCATAACCTCGACGCCGAGCGGGGCCTGATCGCGAGCATCGTCATCGACGGCGGCGACACCCTGCAGCGCTGCCTCGAGCAGAAGGTCACGCCCGATTACTTCTTCGACCCGAAGCACCAGGACATCTACGCCGCCGCGCTCCAGCTCTCCCAGGAGAGCGTGGGCATCGACGAGATCACGCTGACCGAGCGCCTCCGCCGCGAAGGCACCCTCGAGGCGGCCGGCGGCGCCGCCTACGTCAACGAACTGACGGGGCAGGTCGCCTCGACCGCGCACGCGCCGCACTGGCTGAGCATCGTCCGCGAGAAGCATTTCATCCGCAAGCTGATCTCCACCGCCGTGACCACCGTGGAGAAGGCGCACGCCCACACCGAGGGCATCGCCCGCCTCATGGAGGAGGTCGAGCGCGCGTTCTTCAGCATCAGCGAGGACCGCATCTCGGAGTCGGCCATGCCCGTCGACAAGTCGATCGAGGAGGCCATGGAGCTGGTCGAGAAGATCATGCGCGACCGCAACTCGGTGCAGGGCCTGCCGACCGGGTTCACCGACCTGGATGCGCTGACCTTCGGCTTCCAGGGCGGCCAGATGATCGTCGTGGCGGCCCGTCCCGGCATGGGCAAGACCTCCATCGCCCTCAACTTCATCGAGGCCGCGCTCTTCCCGAAGCCGAACGCCGGCCGCGGGCCCGCGCACGTGATGCTCTTCTCGCTCGAGATGCCCGCGCGCGAGCTGGCCCTGCGCCTCCTCTGCTCCCGCGCCCGCGTCAACCAGCAGAAGCTCCGTTCCGGCCACCCGGACGAACGCATGCAGCTCGACCTCGTGGCGGCGGCCAACGAATACCGCGGCCGCCCGCTGGTGATCGACGACAACGGCGGCCAGACCATCCTCGAGATCCGCGCCAAGTGCCGGCGCGTCCACGCCCGCAAGCCCCTCGACCTGATCGTCATCGACTACATCCAGCTCATCAACGGCATGGATTCGAGCGTCTCCCGCGAGCAGCAGATCGCCGAGGTCTCCCGCAGCATCAAGGCGATGGCCAAGGAGTTCCGGGTGCCGATCATCGCGCTCGCCCAGCTGAACCGCAAGTCGGAGGACGAGGCCCGCCAGCCCAAGATGTCGGACCTCCGCGAGTCCGGCTCGATCGAGCAGGACGCCGACATCGTGATGCTCATCTCCAAGCCGCAGGTCAGCGCCAAGCAGGCCCAGGAGCAGGAGCAGGAGCACGCCAGCCAGCCGGGCTGCTTCGCCCGCGAACTCATCGTGGCGAAGAATCGTAACGGACCCACCGCCGACATACCCTTGCTCTTTAACGCGAGCCTCACACGCTTCGAGGCCCTCGCCAGGGAATCCCGCAATGCCTAAGCCTTTCGCCCGCCGCTTCCTCGTCTCCGCCTGCCTGCTGCTGGCCCCGGCGCTCGGCCTGGCCCAGGCCGCGACCCCGGCCCCGCTCCCGAGCCCGGTGGAGAAGGTGCCCAACGTGCGCGCGATCACGGTCAAGGCCCAGGGGGGCGCCGTCTCCGAGTCCTTCGTGCGCGGTTACGTCGCCCTGCGCGCCGGCGAACCCTTCTCCCGCGACGCGGCCGCCAGCACGGTCCGCGCGCTCTACGCGACGGGCCGCTTCAGCCAAGCCGTGGTGCTCCCGCACCTCGACCCGACGACCGGCGAAGTCGACGTGGAGGTGGTCGTCGAGCCGCGTCCGGCCCTCCTGTCCGTGGCTTTCCGCGTGACCGAAGGGGAGCGGGACCTGCCGGAAGGCTCCCTG
>JBIISU010000143.1:0-4012 GCA_044340815.1 Opitutales bacterium
CCCCTGTTCCTCTTCCTCGCCGGGGTCTCCACGCCCTTCTCGCTGCGGCATCGGCTGGGAGCCGCCGACCGCAAGGCGACCGTCGCGAAGATCGTGCGCCGCGGGCTGCTCCTCGTCCTCCTCGGGATCGTCTACAACAATGGGCTCCAGTGGAAGGGCCTCGATCAGATGCGCTTCTGCAGCGTGCTCGGGCGCATCGGTCTCGCCGGCATGTTCGCCCAGCTCATCTTCCTCTACAACGCGCAACGGCTCCGCCGGCTCTGGTGGTGGCTGGGCGGCCTGCTCGTCGGATACTACGTCGTCATGACGACGGCTGCGGCGCCGGGCTTCGCCGCGGGCGACCTCACGGTCGAGGGCAACTTCGCCAGCCACGTCGACCGGCTGCTGGTCCCCGGCAAGCTGCACCGGACCATCCACGACCCCGAAGGCCTCTTCTCGACGATTCCGGCGATCGCGACCGCCCTGCTCGGCATCTTCGCCGGACTCTGGCTCCAGAAGCCGAACGAGGAGGTCGCCCCCTGGCGCAAGGCCCGGCGCCTCGCGCTCGGCGGCCTGCTCTGCCTCGCCGTCGGCGGCCTGTGGGACTACGCCTTCCCGATCAACAAGAACCTCTGGACGAGCTCCTTCGTCCTCTGGGCCGGCGGCTGGAGTTTCCTGCTGCTCGCGGCCTTCTACGCGCTGGTGGACGTCCTCGGCTGGCGTCGGTTCGGCTTTGCCTTCGCGGTCATCGGCATGAACTCGGTGCTCATCTACATGGCCGGCAAGTTCATCAGCTTCGCCTTCACCGCCAACGCGTTGTTCGGCGGCCTCGCGCGGGCGCTGCCCGCGGGCCAGGAACTCGTCCTCGCCGTCGGCCTTGTCGCCGTCGAATGGCTGTTCCTCTGGTTCCTCCAGAAGCATAAAGTGTTCCTGAAGGTCTGAGGGCGGACACCGCCTTGGCGGAAGATGACGCCGGGCGACGCTTAGGCCCAACATCGGGCAATTAAACGCGCGGGCATCACTGTCCGCCGATTGACTCAGCCGAGGACGTTCCGTAGCCCTGACGTGACGAGCCAACTCCCCGCCCTACCTCCGCCATGCGCTTCCCCGTGCTTCCTTGCCTGATCCTCGCCGCCGCCGGCCTCTCCGCGGCCGCCCCGGCGGCGTCCGCCGAACCCGTCACGACCTTCAATACGACGGCCCCGACCGACGACCTGAAAGGCAACCTGCCGGCGCAGGTGCTCTTCGCGCAGAGCCAAGTCATTCCGGCGCGCTTGCGCGAAGGCGACCGCCAGCCTCACCTGGTCGGCTCCCGCAAGACGCTGCTGATGGTGCGCTTGGTCGCCCCGAATGGCACGGGACCGCTGCTGGTCACGGCGAAGGGCAAGGATGGCAAGGAATGGGGCACCTTGACGATGAACCCGCCGAGCCAGCTGCCGAAGACGGCCTACCACCTCGACGGCGTGCCGGACAAGGGCCTGGATTTCGCGCCGGCCGATCAGTCCCTCTCGACGGTCCGGGGCGCGACCGAGATCGGCAAGCTCGCCGACCGCACAGGCGCCGCGCTGCGCGAACGCCTGCGCACCGCCGCCCTGGTCGAGATCAGGACCGCCGACGGGCAATGGACACGCGACATCCATCTGCCCGCGGGCGAGGGACTCGACGGCAAGGTCGTACGCGTGGTCGCGGGCGCCGGCTACGGATCGACGATCCACTACGGCGAGCGGACCGTGGGCATCGGCCGCGGCCAGACGCAAACCTTCGAATGCGCGGGCGGCCGCTGGTTCCGCGACGGCGAGCTGGAGAACAACGCGCTGGCCTACGCCCGCGACGCCTGGAGCGCGGTGCTGCCCGCCGAATGGGTGCAGCCCGGCCTGAGCCTGCGCTTCCGGCGCGGCGCCGCCGTCGGCGAACTCGCCGCGGTGGAGGTCGGCGCCCCGACGCAGCTGCTCATCCACACGATCGACCTGGGCTTCCTGACCCCGCCGCGCGACGCGTTCGCGTTCGCCAAGGACCCCGAGGCGCATCGCGAGTATTTCCAGACGGTGCCGGTCTCGCGCCTGCTCATCAGCCGGTACGCCCCGCTCCACCTGACGGAGGTGATGCTACCCGACGGCCAGCTGCTGAAGGACGCCGACCCGAGCAAGGGCGGCTGGCACCAGGGGACCATGCGCCAGCACATCGGCAAGGAACTCATCTCACACGGCATCGACAACGCCAACTACGGCCTCCACAGCACGGCGGGCCGCGGGGAAGGCAGCCACCCCTACGTCGCCGCCCAGCTCGCGGCGCACAACAGCCGCGGCGTGTACGCCAACGGCGTCCAGGTCCACGGCGGCTCCGGCGGCAACGGCATGGTCACGCTGGACAACTCGATCGGCAACGAGTTCAGCCACGAGGTCGGCCACAACTACGGACTCGGCCATTACGTCGACGGCTTCAAGGGCTCGGTCCACCGCAGCGCCGACCAGGTAAACTCCACCTGGGGTTGGGACGCCGACCGGAACCGCTTCATCCCGAACTTCGGCCCGACCCGCACCGGCAAGGGCACGACGCTCCAGGAGCAAACGCAGGAGCCCTTCGATGGCCGCCCGTTCGGCGTAGACGCCATGGCCGGCGGCAGCCCGTTCTCGGCCTTCAACCGCTTCACCCTCTACACCCC
This sequence comes from Opitutales bacterium, assembly GCA_044340815.1. Lineage (GTDB taxonomy): Bacteria > Verrucomicrobiota > Verrucomicrobiia > Opitutales > UBA953 > UBA953. The sequence goes on from JBIISU010000143.1 coordinate 2,642, forward strand.
GAACACGGCGGCGATCATCCAGAAGTTCCTCGAGGGCAAGGCGGTCTTCGACGCGGCCTCGCCGACGGGCTTCAGCAAGTGGAACCCGACCGCCGCGCGCATGGAGCCCTACGCGCATCGCCTCAAGGGCGCCGCCGAGGGCTCGGCGCCGCGCAAGCCGCAGGCGTTCGGCGTGCCGGTGGTGACGCTCGTGGGCTACTACGACCCGACCGCCGCGCTGCGGACCTACGCCTACCCCGCCCTGCACGGCGCGCTCGGGTTCTGCTACCCCGACGACTCCGCCCAGCTCAAGCGCGACGACTGCCAGCTCGTGGTCGAGACCAAGACCGGCACGTTGCGCTTCCGCCTCGAAGGCAAGCGCCTCGACCCCGCGGTCATGAACAAGTTCCACATCAACGTGCCCGCCTCGAGCCAACCGCGCAGCGTCGCCGTGGTCTGCGGCGGCAAGGTCCTGGATCAGCGTCCGATCGTCGCCGTGACCGAGAAGCTGACCTTCACCGTCAACGGGGCGAAGTGAGGGGCCGGCAGCCTACCCTAGCCTAATCACATCCGCTCCAGCGGCTCGATGCCCAGGAGACGCAGGCCGGTCTCCATGATGGCGGCGGTCCGGGCGCAGAGCATGAGACGGCGGGCCTTCACGGCGGGGTCGTCGACGAGCACGCTGTCGGCGGCGTAGAAGGCGCCGTAGGCGGAGGCGAGTTCGTGCAGGTAGGTGCAGAGGTGGTGCGGACGCAGCTCCTCGAGGGCCTGGTCCAGCGCGGCGGTGAAGGCCAGCAGCTTGCGGGCGAGGGCGATCTCCGTCGGGGTTTCCGGATCCGCGGCGCCCTCCTCGCCCTGGCCGACGGCGAGGCCGGTCTTGCGGAAGATGGAGCGGACGCGTACGACGGCGTAGAGGAGGTAGGGCGCGGTGTTGCCCTCGAAGGCGAGGAGCTTCTCCCACGAGAACGTGTAGTCCATCGTGCGGTTCGAGGAGAGGTCGGCGTAGCGCAGCGCGGCGACGCCGATGGTCTTCGCGATGAGCCGGCGCTCCGCCTCGGGGAGTTCCGGGCTCTTCGCCGTCACGGCCTCGAAGGCGCGGGCGGTGGCCTCGTCGATGAGCTCCTGCAGGCGGACCGGGTCGCCGGACTTCGTCTTGATGGCCTTGCCGTCGGAGCCGAGGATCGTGCCGAACCAGACGTGCCGCAGGCGCGGGAGGTTCCGGCCCGAGGCCTTGAACCACTTGGCGCTGGTGAGGAACAGCTGGTTGAAGTGGTCCTGCTGGCGGCCGTCGGTGACGTAGACCACCTCGTCGGCGCGGAAATGTTCGGCCCGGTACAGGAGCGTCGCGAGGTCGGTCGAGGCGTAGTTCGAGGAGCCGTCCTTCTTGCGGAT
>JBIISU010000144.1:0-3963 GCA_044340815.1 Opitutales bacterium
TGTCGACGAGCCGGCCGGCCGCATCGTGTCCCGCGTTCTTCCCCGGTTCGAGTCCTTCCAGCCAGAGGATCCGGGTGGTGATCAGGTTGTCCTCGGGCGCCGGGCCTTCGGTCCAGATCCGTCCGGTGGGCACGCGGGCCTTGAAGACCATCCCCTTGGGGGCCGCGTCGCCGACCTTCTCGGCCACGCGGTGCAGCCCGAGCGGCGTACGCAGCGAATCCGCCACGCAGCCGACCCCGGCCCGGGCGGTGCTGACGACATATTCCCGCGCGGCTTCCCCGGCAAAAAACCATAGTTTTTGCTGGTCAATCGACACAACGATGCAATGTTCCGAACTCGGGAGGCCGCGGGCCGCCAGGCTTTCGCCCAGCTCCTGTCGCAACACCAAAGCTCTATCATCACATGGCATATCGTATCGGCATCGTGGGCGTGACTGGCGCCGTGGGTCAAGAAATCCTCGCGCTGATGGCCAAGCGGAACTTCCCCGTGGCCGAGCTCCGGCCCCTCGCCTCGGCCCGCTCCGCCGGCTCCAAGGTCACCTACGGCGGCAAGGAGTGGACCGTGCAGGAAGCCAAGCCGGAGGCCTTCGAAGGGCTCGACTTCGCCATCTTCAGCGCCGGCGGCTCCATCTCCCTCGCCCTCGCCCCCGAGGCCGTGAAGCGCGGCTGCATCGTCATCGACAACAGCTCGGCCTATCGGATGTACCCCGATGTCCCGCTCGTGATCCCCGAGATCAACCCGGAGGCGCTCGACCAGCACAAGGGCATCCTCGCCAACCCGAACTGCTCGACGGCCATCGCCCTGATGGGCCTGTTCCCGTTGCACCAGGCCTTCGGCCTCAAGCGTTTCTTCGCCTCGACCTACCAAGCCGTGTCCGGCACCGGCGCCGAGGCCATGCGCGAGCTCGATGCCCAGGCCCGGGCGTGGGCCCGGGGCGAGACCCTCGCCCCGAAGGTCTACCCGCACACCATCAACTTCAACCTGATCCCGCAGGTGGATTCGTTCCTCGCGGACGGCTACACCAAGGAGGAGATGAAGATGCTCAACGAAGGCCGCAAGATCATGGGCCTGCCCGACCTCAAGGTCACGACCACCTGCGTGCGCGTCCCGGTCTTCCGCGCCCACTCCATCGCCATCAGCGCGGAGTTCGCCCGCCCGGTCGACCTCGCCGTCGCCCGCGCGGCCATCGAAGCCTTCCCCGGCGCCGAGCTCTGCGACGACCCGGCCAACCGCAAGTACCCGATGCCCCTCGACTACGCCGGCAAGGAAAAGTGCGGCGTCGGCCGCCTGCGCAAGGACACCCTCTTCGACAACGGCCTGTCCCTCTGGGTCAGCGGCGACCAGCTCTGGAAGGGCGCGGCGCTCAACGCCATCCAGATCGCCGAGGCGCTGCACGCCCGCGGTCGCCTCGCCCGCCGCTGATCCCGCCATGGCCCGGAGCAATGACCGCGCGCCGCGCCATGCGGACCTCCTCAAGCCGATCCGGCTCCTCGACGAGGCCGACATCCCCGGCTTGCTCGCGCAGCACAAGGATCCGCTGATCCTCGTCCTCGACGGCGTCCAGGATCCGCACAACCTCGGCGCTTGCCTGCGCACGGCGGAATGCGCCGGTTGCGCCTTCGTCATCACCACGCGCAAGAATTCCTCGCCGGTCAACGACACCGTCCGCAAGGTCGCGGTCGGCGCGGCGGAGAGCCTGCCGATCGTGCAGGCCAACAACCTGCGCAACGCCCTCGTGAAGCTGAAGGACGGCGGCGTCTGGATCGCCGGCACCAGCGACCACAAGGCCAGCCAGTCCCTCTTCCAGGCCAAGTTGACCGGCCCCCTCGCCATCGTGCTGGGCGCCGAGGGCGACGGCATCCGCCACCTCACCGCGGAGACCTGCGATTTCCTGCTGCGCATCCCGATGCTGGGCCAGGTGCCCTGCCTCAACGTCTCGGTCTCGGCCGGCGTCTGCCTCTTCGAGGCGTTGCGTCAGCGCGGGCACCGCTGAGGACAAAAAGTCTTTACCCAAGCCCGTCCCCGCCCTTGGATTGGAGCGTTCGGTCGGCCGGATAGCTCAATGGTAGAGCAGTTGACTTTTAATCAATTGGTTCCGGGTTCGAGTCCCGGTCCGGCCACCCCGAACGTCCGACTTTACCGTCCCTCACGCGGGAAATCTTTGTCTTTCTTTGCGCTTGAAAAGGAGCGACCAACTTGCACTTATCCCTGTCTCGCTGTCGGCTGGATAGCTCAATGGTAGAGCAGTTGACTCTTAATCAATTGGTTCGGGGTTCAAGTCCCCGTCCAGCCACCAGCGAGACACTTTCGACCACCGGGATGCCCGGTGGTCACTTTGGGGCCAGCACGGCCCGGCGCCGGCGACGGTACCGCTCGGCCATGTAGACCGAATGGCAGCCACGGCAATAGCTATGGTGCGTCTGGCTGGACTTGATCCAGTGGAAGGTGGCGAGCGGCAGTCGCTGGGTGCAGAGGGCGCAGACCTTGGTCGCCGCGGTCGCGGCCTGCTCGCGGGCGCGGCCGTTCCGGCGGACCCGGGTCGTGAGGCAGGGTCGGCAGTAGGGATGCAGGAGCCCGCCCGGTTGCAGGGACGGGAAGCTCGCAAGTGATTTCGGTTTACGGCAGCAAGGACAGGTACGTTTCGCCTGGGTCGTCATAGCAAGAATAGGAGAAGCCGCCCTGGAGCCCGCCGCAAGGGTCGCCCCCTGAGGTTGATTACCTGAAGGCAAGCCCTTACTCGACGGTCACCGACTTCGCCAAGTTGCGGGGTTGGTCGATGGGACAACCGCGTCGCCGGGCGACGTGGTAGGCCAGGAGCTGCAGCGCGACCGCCGCCGGGATGGTCGCGACCAGCGGGTCGCAGGCGGGGATCCGCAGCACGGCCTCGGCGCCCGCCGCATCGTCTCCTTCGGTCATCACGGCGATGACGCAGGCGCCGCGGGCGCGGCACTCCTCGGCGTTGCCCAGCACCTTGTCGCGGATCGGCGAGCGGTTCGCGAGCACGACCACGGGCGTCCCCGGCGTCAGCAAGGCGATCGGCCCGTGCTTGAGCTCGGCGGCGTGGTAGCCTTCGGCGTGGACGTAGGAGATCTCCTTGAGCTTGAGGGCGCCTTCGAGCGCGACGGCGTGCATCGGCCCGCGGCCGAGGTAGAAGGCATGCTCCTGCCCCACGAACCGTTCCGCGACCGCGGCGATCTCGGCCTCCCGCGCGAGCACCGCGCCCACGAGTTCGGGCAGGCGGGCCAGCTCGGCGGCCAAGGCGGTGCCCCGTTCGCGGGCCAGCCGCCGTCCACGACCGAGGCGCAGGGCCATCAGCAGCAGCACGGCGACCTGGCAGGTGAAGGCCTTGGTCGAGGCGACCGAGATCTCCGGACCCGCATGCAGGTAGATGCCTCGGCCCGTTTCGCGGGCGATGGTCGAACCGACGACGTTGACGAGACCGAGGACGAGGGCGCCTTTCTCGCGGGCTTCGCGGACGGCACCCAAGGTGTCGGCGGTCTCGCCGGACTGGGAAATCGCGACCACCAGGTCGTCGGGGTCGACGAGCGGGTTGCGGTAGCGGAACTCGGCCGCCTGCTGCGCCGTCGCGGGTAGGCCCGCAAGCTCGCCGAACGCATGCTCGCCGACCTGCCCGGCATGGAGCGACGTACCGCAACCGAGCAGCACGATCCGACGGATCTCGGCGAGGTCACGCGGGGACGTCCCCATGCCGGCCAGAACCGCGGTGCCTTGGCGTTGATCGAGCCTACCGCGGAGGGCGTTGCGCAGGGCCTCCGGTTGCTCGTGGATCTCCTTGAGCATGAAATGCTCGAACCCACCCTTCTCGACGGCGTCGGCGGCGAAGCCGAGCTCCCCGACCGACCGGTCGATGCGGGCCGCGTCGAGGTCGACGATGTCGACATGGTCGGCCGTGACGCGGGCGACGTCCCCGTCGTCGAGGTAGATGACCCGGCGCGTATGGGC
>JBIISU010000145.1:0-3958 GCA_044340815.1 Opitutales bacterium
AGGGTGGCAAGTCGGGCGAACCCGCGATCGTGCCCGGCCAACCCGACCGGAGTTCGGTCATGAAGCGGCTGCTCACGACGGACCCGGACGACCACATGCCGCCGGCGGAGTTCCACAAGGTCCTCTCGTCCGCGCAGGTCGAGACGGTGCGCCGCTGGATCGCCGAAGGCGCCGAGTACCAAGGCCACTGGGCCTTCCAGCTGCCGCGCAAGGCGACCGCACCCGCGATCCCGGCGGGCGGCAACGCCATCGACGGGTTCGTCGCCGCGACCTTGGCGGAGAAGGGTCTCACGCCCAATCCGGAGGCCGACCGCGCGACGTTGCTGCGGCGCGCCGCGCTCGACCTCACCGGCCTGCCGCCGTCGGAGGAAGACCAGCGGGCCTTCCTCGCCGACGCCTCGCCCGAAGCCTGGTCCAAGGCCTTGGACCGCCTGCTGGCCTCGCCGCACTTCGGGGAGCAGATGGCGGTGCAGTGGCTCGACTTCGCGCGCTACGCGGACAGCAACGGCTTCCAGAGCGACACCACGCGCACGATGTGGCCGTGGCGCGACTGGGTCATCCGCGCCTACAACGAGAACAAGCCGTTCGACCAGTTCACCATCGAGCAGCTCGCCGGCGACCTGTTGCCCAACCCGCTCGAATCCCAGGTCGTCGCCACGGGCTTCAACCGCAACCACCGCCTCAACGGCGAGGGCGGCCGCATCGTCGAGGAATGGTTCGTGGAGTCGGTCATCGACCGGCTGGAGACGACCGGCTCGACCTGGATGGCGCTGACGCTCAACTGCTGCCGCTGCCACGACCACAAGTACGACCCGATTTCGCAGAAGGAGTTCTTCCAGCTCTTCGCCTACTTCAATTCCAACGAGGAATCCGGCGTGCTCGGCGATTTCGGCGGCGCCGCCTCCACCCGCAAGGGCGGCAACACCCCGCCCCTGCTCCTGCTGGCCGACGCGGACGCCAAGCAGCGGATGGCCGAGGCCGACCAGGCGCTCGCCGAGGCCCAGGCGGCCCTCAAGAAGGCCGCCGTCGCCGACCCCGCCGCCCAAGCCGCTTGGGAAAAGCGGATGGCCCAAGCCCTGACGGGCAAGGGTACGCCATGGAACGTCCTCCCCGTCCAGAGCGCCGTCAGCGCCGGCGGCGCCACCCTCACCCGCCAGCCGGACGGCAGTTACCTCGCGGGAGGCAAGAACCCGGCGAACGACACCTACACGGTCACCGCGGCCTTGCCGGCCGGAACGCTCACCGGCCTCATGCTGGAAGCCTTGCCCGACCCTTCCCTGCCCGGCGGTAGCCTCGGTCGGTTCACCAACGGCAACTTCGTGCTCAGCGACGTCGCGGTGACGCTGGTGACCGCCGACGGCAAACGTCTGCCCGTCCCGATCGTCGACGCGCAGGCGGACTTCGAGCAGGACGGCTACCCGGCCAAGAGCCTCGTCGACGCGGCCCCCGCCCCGGCGAAGGGCAAGAAGGCCGCGGCCAAAGCCACCAAGACCGGACCCGGTTGGGCCATCGCCGGCAACGTCGAGGCGAACCGCGTCCCGCGCAAAGCCCTGCTCGTGCTCGGCGCCACCCCCGTCCCCGCCGGCGCCTCCTTGACGGTCGAACTCCACCACAAGGCGATCGGCGGCCACAACGTCGGCCGCTTCCGCCTCAGCACCTCGGACCGCCCCGCGGCCGCGCTCGACCTCAAGGAAAGCCCGGCGACCTCCGCCCTCCGCGCGCTGCTCGCGAAGGCGCCCGCCGCCCGCACGGCGGCCGACCGCAAGGAACTCGCCCGCCTCTTCCTCGAAAGCCCCGAGCACCCCAGCCAAGCCTCCAAGGCGCGCGTGGCCGCGGCCATGAAGGCGAAGGAAGCCGCCGGGATGGCCGGACTCGAGGTGATGGTGATGAAGGAACGCGCCACGCCGAAGGACGCGTTCGTGCTGAATCGGGGCGAGTACGACAAGCCGGGCGAGAAGGTGGAGCGCAAGCTGCCCGCCGTCCTGCCGCCCTTGCCCGCCGGCGAACCCAACAACCGCCTGGGCTTCGCCCGCTGGCTCGTGAACGGCCAACACCCGCTGACGGGCCGCGTCTGGGTCAACCGCGCCTGGGAACGCCTCTTCGGCACCGGTCTGGTCAAGACCTCGGAGAACTTCGGCTCCCAGGCCGATTGGCCCTCGCACCCCGAACTGCTCGACTGGCTCGCGGTCGATTTCGTCGAACGGAAATGGGACATGAAGGGGATGTATAAGTTCATCATGATGAGCCGGACCTACCGCCAGAGCGCCGCCGTCACCCCGGATAAGCTCGAGAAGGACCCGGAGAACCGCCTCCTGTCCCGTGGTCCGCGCTTCCGCCTCTCCGCGGAGACCATCCGCGACCAGGCGCTCGCCGCGAGCGGCCTGCTCGTCCGCAAGATCGGCGGGCCGAGCGTGAAGCCCTACATGCCCGAGGCGGTCTGGGACGAGACCAGCGTCTACGGCGACATGCGCAACTACAAGGCCGACCAAGGCGAAGGACTCTACCGCCGCAGCCTCTATACGATTTGGAAACGCACCGCGGCGCCGCCCTCCATGCTGCTGTTCGATTCCGCGACGCGCGAGGTGTGCACCGTGAAGCGTTCGCGCAGCAACACACCGCTGCAGGCGCTCTCGCTGCTCAACGAGGTGACCTACGTCGAGGCGGCCCGGAAACTGGCCGAAGCGACGCTCCGCCAACCCGGTGAAGTCGACCAACGCCTGGCCTGGGCCTTCCGCCAGGTGACCAGCCGCCCGATCCACAGCGACGAGGCGAAGGTGCTGCGCGCCGGGCTCGAGAAGCGGCTCGCCGCCTTCCGCGCCGACCTGCCCTCGGCCCAGAAGCTCCTAGCCAATGGCCGCGCACCGGCCCCGGCCGACCTCGAGCCCGCCACCCTCGCCGCCTGGACGGTGACCGCCAACATCCTCCTGAACCTCGACGAAACCATCACCCGCGAATGAACTGCAACGACCGCGATTTCCTCGGGCTCACGCCCGCCGACCGGATGGCCCTCTCCCGGCGGACCTTCCTCAAGGGTTCGGCCGGCGGGATCGGCCTCGCCGCGCTGGGTTCGGTGCTCGGCTCGGCCGCGTTCGCGGCCGCCCCGGGCGGCGCCCCGCACTTCAAGCCCAAGGCCAAGCGCATCATCTACCTGTTCCAGAGCGGCGCGCCCTCCCAGCTCGACCTGTTCGACCCCAAGCCGGCCATGGCCAAGCTGCGCGGCCAGAACCTGCCCGAATCGATCCGCAAGGGCCAGCGGTTGACGACCATGACGTCCGGCCAGAAGAACTTCCCGGTCGCCCCGACGATCTTCAACTTCAAGCAGCATGGGCAGAGCGGCGCCTGGTTCAGCGAACTCATGCCGCACATGTCGGCCAAGGCGGACGAATGGTGCGTGGTCCGCTCGATGTACACCGAGGCGATCAACCACGACCCGGCGATCACCTTCATGCAGACGGGCAGCCAGCTCGCCGGCCGCCCCTCGATCGGCGCGTGGGCCAGCTACGGGCTCGGGAGCGAGAACAAGGACCTGCCCGCCTACGTCGTGCTGAGTTCCTTCGGCAGCGGCCGCCCGGACGACCAGCCGCTCTACGACCGCCTGTGGGGCGCGGGCTTCCTCCCGACCAAGCACCAGGGCGTGAAGCTTCGCAACAAGGGCGAGCGCGTGCTCTACCTCAAGGACCCCGAAGGCATGAGCCGGGACGTCCGCCGGGAATCCCTCGATGAGCTCGCGGCGCTCAACCAACGCCGCCACGACGCGCTGGGCGACCCGGAGATCCAGACCCGCATCGCGCAGTACGAGATGGCCTTCCGCATGCAGACGAGCGTGCCGGACCTGCTCGACCTCTCCAAAGAGCCCCAGCATGTGCTCGACCTCTACGGCCCGGACGTCAAGCGCCCCGGCTCCTACGCATCGAACTGCCTCCTGGCCCGCCGCCTCTGCGAGCGCGACGTCCGCTTC
>JBIISU010000146.1:0-3955 GCA_044340815.1 Opitutales bacterium
ATGCCTTCCCACGGGTTGGACTGGGTCTGCTTGAGGCCGAGGGAGACGCGCTCGCGCTCACGGTCGACTTCGACGACCATGACGGTGATCTCCTCGCCGACCTTGACGACTTCGCTCGGGTGGCCGATGCGGCCCCAGGACATGTCGGTGACGTGCAGCAGGCCGTCGAGACCGTCGAGGTCCACGAACGCGCCGTAGTCGGTGATGTTCTTGACGACGCCGCGGCGGATGACGCCGGGCTTGACCTCCTCGAGGAGCTTGCGGCGGCTTTCGCCGCGCTGTTCCTCGATGAGCTCGCGGCGCGAGACGACGAGGTTCTTCTTCTCCTTGTTGATCTTGATGATCTTGAAGTCGAAGGTCTGGCCGACGAAGCCCTCGAGGTCCTTCGGGGGGTTGACGTCGATCTGCGAGGACGGCATGAAGGCGTCGACGCCGACGGAGACGATCAGGCCGCCCTTGACGACGGACTTGACGCGGCCCTGGACGATGGAGCCTTCCTGGCAGTTGGCCTCGATGCTCTCCCACTTGCGGATCTGCTGGGCGCGGTCGAAGGAGACGGTCGGGGTGCCGTCCTTGTTCTCAAGCTTCTCGAGGTAGACCTCGAGCTGCATGCCGACCTGGACTTCGGCCATGTCGGGGAATTCGGTCTGGGGGATGAAGCCCTCGGACTTGCCGTTGATGTCGACGACGACGAACTTGTCGTCGCGGATCTCGGTGACGGTCGCCGGGATGACGGTGTGGGCCTTGAGCGCGCCGAAATTGGACTCGGCGAGCAGTTTTTCCATGATGCTCATTGTGTTTTGACTGTGGGTCCTGGTCGTCGCGGAGGACGGTTCCAGGGTTTTGGTTGTTGGTTGGTTTTCTCCCCGGAGATTCCGCAGGCAGGCGCCGACGGGCCGGAGAGAGGTCGAAAACAAACGACCCGAGGGGGGCTGGCAAGCCGAGACTACTTCCCGGGGGCTTTTTCCGTTCCCGGGCGGGCTGGGTTGGCCCAGGCCGGCCGCTTTTCCAGCTCGGCGCGGAGTTTTTGGCCTGTTTGGGCCCCGAAGCAGGCTTCCACGAAGCGGGCGGCCTCCGCAATCAGCCCGCCTTCCTCCGCGGACAGGTCCAGCGGGTCCTCCCAAGGTCGGGTGACCCCGGCCGCCTGCTCGGCTTGGGCGCAGGCCAGCCGGAGGGCGAGCCGGCCGGATCCGTCGGCGGCCGCCTGCAACCGTCGGAGATCCTCGGGTTCCAGGGGTTGGGGGAGCAGGCTGAAATGACGGAGGAGGGCGTAGTCCCCGAGCGCCTCCTTGGCCGACGCGGCGCGGACCTGGGCCTCCAAGGTCACCGCGAAGGGTTGGTAGAAAGGGTCCCCGAGGACGATGCCCTGCCAGCTCACCGACGGGGTGGCGAACCAGGCGGCCTCGCCCGCGCTCATCCCGTCCCGCAGGCCCTTGAGCAGCCGCTCCGGCCGGACCGTCAGCGACAGGTAGGGTTCGTAGACGTTGCCGAACGTCAGGCCGGCGCCTTGTTCGACGAGCCACGGGGCCCAGTTGGCTTCCGGGATATGCAGCGAAGCCGCGGAGAAGCTATGCAGGTGCAGGGCGACTGCGCCCGGCGCCAGCCGCGTCGGCTTCTGCCCGAACTTGCCGGCGGGCTTCTGGCTGTACCACCCGAGGTAAAAGGCCGGCGCGTCGCCGCGGGCCGTGGCCGGGAACTGCTCCTTCGTCTCCTCGACGTCCGGCGGGAAGCCCAGTTCGCGCAAAGGAGCGAGGCACGCGCGGAACCAGTCATCACCCTCCTGGTAGGGTCCGCCGAGGTCGACGTAGGCGCGGCCGCGCAGGCCCTTGGCCTCCGCCGACCAAGCCCCACGCAGGGCGGCGAGCACGGCCTCGGGCGAGGCCCCATCGAGGCGCGCGGTGCGGATCACGCCCTCGGCCTCGGCCTCGGCGCGCCCGAACCAAGGATTCGGCCGCGCCCCCTCGGGCTCGAGGTTCGGCAGGGCGAGGAGGGCCAGCTCGCTGTCCAGGCTGGCGTGGTCGCCCTTCACCGGGTTGGCCGGGTTCAGGCCCTTGAGGCCCGATGGCGCCATCTTCAGCGGCACGCCGTGGACCAGCACGAGCCATTGCAGGCGCGTGGCGCCCGTCGGGATGAAGCCCGCCCGCCCGCGGGCATCGGCGGTCTCCTCCAGCTTGCCCTCGAGGAGCCCGGTCGCCAGCAGCCGCGAACGCAACGGTCCGAGCACGCGCGTGGCGTAGTCCTTCCACTCCAGCGTCTCGCTCCGGCCGAGCGGCAGGGCGATCAGGTTCGCCGCGGGGATTCCGCGATGGGCCATGAACTCGCGCGCGATCGCCAGGCCGGCGGGCTGGTCCGTGTTCGCGAGCACGGCGGTGCGCGCGGGGTCCGGGCGGGCCGCGGCCAGCGCCGTCCAGCACGCCAGGAGCAGGGCGAATCTTCCCATCCCCCGAGGTTAGCGGCGGCGGCTCCGGGCGGAAGCGCTAAATCGTCCGCTCACTTCGCGCGGAGCAGGCGGGCGTAGTCCGCGATGCCGTCGGCGATCGCCTGGGCCAGCTTCTGGCGGTAGGCCGCGTTCGCGATCTGCGCGCCCTCGACGCGGCTCGAGACGAAGCCGCCCTCGATGAGGATGCCGGGGCACGTCAGCGTGCGGAGCACGGCGAAGCGGGCCCGCCGGATCCCGCGGTCCTCGGCGCCCGTCTGGGCGAGGAGCTGGCGCTGCACGTTGAAGGCCAGCTGCAGGTTGAAGAGGTCGTACCGGTTGCCGGGTTCCGACGTCAGGTCGGCCCGGCCCGACGCCTTGTTCGTGGAATGCTGGCCGGTCGGCGTCAGGCAATAGGTCTCGATCCCCGCGCTCGTGGTGTCGCCCGCGGCGCCGCCGTTGTAGTGGAGGCTCACGAAGAGGTCGGCCTTGGCCTTCGTCGCCATCGGCGCGCGGTCGTCGAGGTCGATCGCCACGTCCTTGTCGCGCGTCAGCAGGACCTCGAAGCCGCGCTTCTCGAGCAGCAGCTTGAGGCGCAGCGCGGTGTCGAGCGTCGCGGCCTTCTCGGTGTAGTTCAGCGTGCCGTGCACCTTGCCCGGATCCTTGCCGCCGTGCCCGGGGTCGAGCAGGATGCGCTGGGAACCGGGGCGCGCGGCGGGCAGGCGCCACGCCAGCGGCACGATCACCTTGTCGTAGTCGATGCGCGTCACCGTGAGCTTGCCGCGGAGCTGGCCGATCGGGTCGTCGAGGTAGACCTTCACGCCTTCGACCAGCAGGTAGTCCTTGTTGGCCTCGGCGACGAACGTCGGCAGCCCCTTGGCGCCGTGGCGTTCGGCCAGGGGCGCGTCGCCCGCGGCGCGGGCCATCGGGGCGAGTCCCAGCTGCCGCAGGGAGTCGCCGAGGAAGATGTCCGGGGTCGCGGCACCCAGGGCGGCCGCGGCGCCGAGCAGGCAGGAGGCGAACGCGACCAGTCGGCCCACGGCTTATTCCGCGTCGTCCTCGCCGTTGTCCACCGCCGAGTCGTCCTCGCCGTCGTCCTCGCCGGGGGCGGCGTTGTGGACGAGCTTGCGCTTGTTCTGCTGGACGGGCGTGAGGCCGACCACGATGGCGCGGCCGGTGCGCTTGGGCTCGTTGTCGCGCGTGCAGATGTGCAGCAGCGCCTCGATGGCGCGGGTGATGGTCTCCACGCCGATCTCCGGGTGCTCGAGCTCGCGGTAGCGGTACTGCAGGAGCAGCTTCACCTTGTGGCCGTGGTAGAGGAAGTTCTCGGCGCGGCGCACCTTGATGAAGAGGTCGTGCGAGTCGATGCGCGGGCGGAGCTTGATCTCCTTCACCTTGCTCGCGGTCTTCTGGTGCTTGTGCTTCTTGGCCTCTTCATAGAGGTACTTGCCGTACTCCATGAGTTTGCACACCGGCGGGACCGCCGCGGCGGCGATCTCGATGAGGTCGACGCCTTCCTCGCGGGCGAGCTCGAGGGCG
>JBIISU010000147.1:0-3942 GCA_044340815.1 Opitutales bacterium
GCCGGCTGGGCGGGGTTCTGCAGTTCCCAGACCTTCTCGGTCATCCAGCGGGAGGGCGGGCGCTGCTCCAGCCCGATCGAGCGGTGGAAGGTGTGCATCGCCTGATGCTCCATCTCCCAGCCGGAATCCGCGCCTTCCACGACGTAGACGACGCGGGCCTGGTCGCCCTGGTCGGAGTTGTTGTCGACGGAGATGCCGTTGCCGAACTCGTCGAACGCGATCTCCTTCGGGTTGCGCAGGCCGAAGTGCACGACCTCGAAGTCCGAACCATCGGGCTCGAAGCGGAAGACCGCGCCGCGGTTGCGCGAGTCGTACTTCTTGCCCTCCTTCGTGGTGAAGTTGAAGCCACGGTCGCCGATCGTGCCCCAGACGCGGCCGTCGTAGCCGATGGCGAAGCCGTTCATGTCGTGGCCGGAGAGCGAGATGCGCACGCCGAAGCCGTCCTGCAGCACCTTGCGCTGGCCCTCGACGCCGTCCTGCTTGGGGTCCTGCAGCATCCAGATGCGGGGGATGCAGGCGAAGTAGACGTTGTCGTCCCAGGCCATGACCCCGGCGCCGGTGCCGTCGAGCACGTCGTTGAACTTCTCGTCGAAGATCCGGGACTTCGCGAAGACGCCGTCGGCCTGCTCGTCGGTTAGGAAGCGGATCTTCTCCGACTTCGCGGTCATCCACGCGTGGGAGCGCTTGGCTTCCCACTTCTTGTGCAGGGCGAGGCGGTCGGCGGTGGTCGCGGCGGCGAGGTCGTCGTGGTACCAGTAGAGGTGGTTGCGGTCATCCTCGACGCCGAAGCGGAAGCGGTGGGACTCCGCGACATACAGGCTGCCGTCGTTGCCGAAGGCGATGGCGGTCGGGGAAGTCACGCCGGTGGCCTTGTGGCCGCCGGTTTCCTTGAGGCTGGCGCCGGGCTGCAGGGCGGCCGTGCCTTCGCCGGGCACGCGGACGAGGTTGCTGGCGGCCTTGGGCTTGGGGCGGCCGCCGGTCGCGAACTTCACGTCCTTGGTCGAGGAGAACACGAAATGGTCCGCGGCGATGAAGCCCCAGAGACCGACTTCCCGGTCGACGAGGCGGAGGACGCCTTTCTTGCCCTTGAACTCGGCGATATCCCAGACGGACTCGACCAGCATGAGGCTGTTCTTGCCGACCGTCTCGCGCACGACCTTGCCGTCGACGAGGAGCTGCACCGCGGTCTTGCCGGGATGGTTGCCGCCCGCGACGAGGAACCCGAGGTACGGATGGGTGAGGACGATTTCGGGCGAAGTCAGCGTGCCGGTGGCCCCATCACCGCGGTGGGCGGAGCACACGAGGGAGTTGCCGCCGTAGTTGCGGAACTCGCCGTTGACGCCGTCGCATCGGCCGGTCACCGGGGCGAGCCCGAAGCCCGTGCCCGTCGTCTGCCAGCTATCGAAGCCATCGCCCTCGAAGGCCTGGATGACCTTGACGTCGGCCGAGAGCACCGCGGCGCCCAAGCAGAGGGTGAACGGAATAAGCAGGGAGGACTTCATGGCTTAAATGAGGGGTACACCCCAGAAAAGGGGTTGTTCCCCCGAGGTCGAGCGTGGCTTCCGAAAACCGCCGATTAAGGCCTGACGCCGTGCAAAACCTGGAACTTGGACCCGAAATGGGCCGGGTGCGTCAGGGCCCGGAGCCGGCCGGTGGCCTCGGGGTCGCCCGACGCGGCGATCCGCTCCATCGCGCCGGCGGCATGCTTCACGAAAAAGGCTTCCTGCCGATCCAGCGCGGTGCGGAAACCGGCGGCGCGCAGCACCGGCTCGAGCCGATCCCAGAGGACGTGGCACGTGAGGTCCTGCGAGCCGAGTCGCGTCAGGATGTCGCCCGACAGCTGGTGGCGGTAATAGGCCCGGGCCGTGCCCGCCGGGGACGACTCCAGGCACTGCGCGACCGTCTTCCCGTAATCCAAGAAGATGACGGCGCCGGTCCACCCGCCCGCGATCAGCTGCGCGAGCAGGCGTTCGGCCGCGAACGGGACGTCGATGATCCAGCCTTCCTCCGCCGCGGGCAAACCGGCCACGAAGGCGGAGGCGGCGGGATCGGTGAACGCGGGCAGGACTTCCGGCGCGAGGGTCGGGCCGTCGACGCGCACGCCCAGTTCGCGCCACGCGCCACCCTGGAAGATGAAGCGGTCGAACGGCTGGGCGTCGAACAGCTCGTTGGCGACCAGCACGGAGCGCGTCGGGAGACGGGGCGTGTCGCCGACGCGGAAGACGTGGTGCGCGGCGAAGCGTCCGGCGACGCCGGCGAAATGAGCCTGGCCGGGCTCCGCGCCGACCTCGACCAACGCATGCGCGGCGAGGTCGCCGACGAGTTGGCCGGCGGCCGCGGCGACGAGTTCGCCGAACATGGGCCCGAGGGCGGCGGCGGTGGTGAAGTCGGTGCCGGCGCCCTTGCCCACGCGCGCGCGTTCCGCGACGTAATAACCGAGGCCCGGCGCGTAGAGCGCGGCCGACACGAGCCGCGCGAAGGGCACCACGCCGGCGCGGGCCCCGCGGCGAAGCAGGGCGACGAGGGCGTCGTGTCGGGCGGCGGCTTCCACGGGACCAGCGTTGCGGGGACTTTTCGCCTGCGCCAGACGAAACGATGTTGAGCCATGCCCCGATTTGGCCTGACTGCAGGCGGATGATCCTCGCGATCGAAAGTTCCTGCGACGAATCGGCCCTGGCGCTCTTCGACCCGGCCCGGGGGATCGTCCGCGAGCTCGTGAGCACGCAGGCGGCCGAACACGAGAAATACGGCGGCGTCGTGCCGGAACTGGCCAGCCGCATGCACCTCTCCGCCCTGCCCCTCCTGCTCGCGGAGTTCCGCGCCGACCTGCCGGCGGTCACGCGGATCGCCGTCACCCGCGGACCGGGCCTGCTGCCGTGCCTTTCGATGGGCGTCACGCTGGCGCGAGCCCTGGCCTTGGCCACCGGCCGCCCGCTGGTCGGCGTCAACCACCTGCGCGCCCACGTCCACTCGGTCTTCCTCCCCGGGCACGCGGCGGACCCCGCGGGCTTCCTGGCCGCGCGCGCGGCCCTGCTCCCGCACCTCGGGATCGTGATCTCCGGCGGCAACACGCTGCTCGTGCGCCTGGGCGAGGACCTCTCGATCCGGGTGATCGCCCGCACCGTGGACGACGCCGCGGGCGAGGCTTTCGACAAGGGCGCCAAGCTCCTCGGGCTGCCCTACCCGGGCGGCGCGCTCATCGAACGTCACGCCGCGCGGGGCGACGTCGGGAAATTCGCCTTCCCGCGCGGCATCCCGGAGAAGGCCGACCTGCGCCTGAGTTTCTCCGGCTTGAAGACCGCGCTGCGCTACCAGCTCGAGAAGATGGACGACGCGCAGGTGCGCACGGCCTTGCCCGACCTCTGCGCGGGCTACCAGCACGCCATCATCGAGCAGCTCGTCGCCAAGGTAGGCGCGGCCCTCGACCGCGGCGCCTACCGTTCGGTCGGACTCTCGGGCGGGGTCGCCAACAACCGCACGCTCCGCACCCGCCTCGCGAACGCGGCCACGCAACGGGGCCTGCCGATGTTCCTCGCGGAGCCGAAGCACTGCGGCGACAACGCGGCGATGATCGCCTTCGCCGCCTGGAGCGAACCGGATCGGCCGGCCGACGTGGCACCCGCGCCGTCGCTGACCGTCGATCAGGCCTGAGCCTGCTTGACCAGTTCCGTGAAGGCGCGGAAACGCGGATCCGCGGCGTCGCCGAGCAGGGCGTAGAAGACGGTCTCGACCGGGAGGACGGTCGCGCCGGCGTGCCGCAGGGCGGCGAGGCAGGCGGTCCCGTCTTCGGGCCGGCGCTCCGTGATGGCGTCGGTGAGCAAGGTGACCCCGAAGTCGGCGCGCAGGGCCGCCACCGCGGTCTGGTGCACGCAGACCGGCCCTTCGAGCCCGGCGATGAGCAGATGGGTGATGCCGGCTTCCCGCAGCGCTTCGGCGAGCCCC
>JBIISU010000009.1:0-13520 GCA_044340815.1 Opitutales bacterium
AGCTCAGTTGGTTAGAGCGCCTGCCTGTCACGTAGGAGGTCGCGGGTTCGAGTCCCGTCCATCCCGCCAGCCAAAAGGACGCCTTTGAAGGCCGCTCCGGCGGCCGGAGAAGCCCTGTCGCCGGAACGTCACCGGCCGGGACCGCCCTGTGCATCCTTTTTGCTTCCCCCCTCCCCCCTTGTGGACAGAAATCAAGCCAACCCTATGAGCAAAAAAGTCCTGATCATCGGCGCGGGCGGCGTGGGCAACGTCGTCGCCCACAAGTGCGCCATGCTGACCGAGTATTTCTCGGAAGTCATGCTGGCCTCGCGCAACGAGAACAAGTGCAAGGCCATCGCCGCCGACGTGAAGCAGGCGACCGGCCGCACGCTCCGCACCGCCGCCGTCGACGCCGACGACGTCAAGGCGACCGTCGCGCTCATCAAGTCCTTCGGCGCCGACCTGCTGATCAACGTCGCCCTGCCCTACCAGGACCTCCCCCTGATGGACGCCTGCCTCCACGCCGGCATCCACTACGTCGACACCGCCAACTACGAGCCGCCGCACCTCGCGAAGTTCGAGTACTCCTGGCAGTGGGCCTACCGCGAGCGCTTCCAGAAGGCCGGCCTCACCGCCCTCCTCGGCTCCGGTTTCGACCCGGGCGTGACCAACGTCTTCTGCGCCTACGCCCAGAAGCACCTCTTCGACACGATCGAGACGATCGACATCATGGACGCCAACGCCGGCGACCACGGCTACCCCTTCGCCACCAACTTCAACCCGGAGATCAACATCCGCGAGATCACGCAGCGCGGCCGCTACTGGGAACAGGGCGAGTGGAAGGAGACCGACCCGCTGTCCGTGAAGTGGGTGTACGACTACCCGGGCATCGGCCCCAAGGACAGCTACCTGCTCTTCCACGAGGAGCTCGAGTCCCTGGCGCTCAACATCAAGGGCCTGAAGCGCATCCGCTTCTTCATGACCTTCTCGCAGAACTACCTGACGCACCTGCGCGTGCTCGAGAACGTCGGCATGACCCGCATCGACCCGGTCGACTTCCAGGGCCACAAGATCGTGCCGATCCAGTTCCTCAAGGCGCTGCTCCCCGACCCCGCGTCGCTGGGCCCGCGCACCAAGGGCAAGACCTGCATCGGCTGCGAGATCACCGGCGTCAAGGACGGCAAGCCCCGCAAGGTCTTCATCCACAACATCTGCGACCACCAGGAGTGCTACGCCGAGGTGAAGTCCCAGGCCATCAGCTACACCACCGGCGTCCCCGCGGCGATCGGCGGCGCGATGATCGCCTCGGGCCAGTGGACCCGCCCGGGCGTCTGGAACATGGAGGAGATGGATCCGGACCCCTTCATGGCCGAGCTGAACAAGCGTGGCCTGCCGTGGCACGTGAAGGAACTGGCCGTCTGACCGGCGCCCCGACGAAGCCCGCCACCCGGCGGGCTTTTCATTTGCGCCCCGTCCCGCGCCCGCCAACTTTTCCCCCGTGTCCGACGCCCTCACCGATGCCTTCGCGAAGGTCGACCTTTCCCAGGTCCCGAGCCCCTGCCACGTGCTGCACCGCGGCCTGCTGGAGCAGAACCTCCGCATCCTGCGCTCGGTGATGGACCGCTCGGGGGCCAAGGTCCTCCTGGCGCTCAAGGGTTTCGCCCAGTTCAGCGAGGCGAAGCTCGTCGCGAAGTACCTCGCGGGCACCACGTCCTCCGGCCTGCACGAGGCCCTGCTCGGCCGCGAGGAGTTCGGTGGCGAGGTGCACGCCTATTCGCCGGCCTTCAAGGACGAGGAGTTCGCGCACCTGCTCCGCATCGCCGACCACATCTCCTTCAACTCGCCCTCGCAGTGGAAGCGCCACCGGGCCGCGGCCCTCGCCGCCGGCCGGAAGATCTCCTTCGGCCTGCGGGTCAACCCCGAGCACGCCGAGGTCGACGTCGAGCTCTACAACCCCTGCGCGGCCGGCTCGCGCCTCGGCACGCTCCGCTCCGAGATCAAGGATCCGGCCGACCTCGACGGGCTCGAGGGCCTGCATTTCCACACGATGTGCCAGCAAGGCTCCGACGTCCTGGAACGGACGGTCGCGGCCTTCGAGGCGAAGTTCGGCGAGTTCCTCCCGCGGATGAAGTGGGTGAACTTCGGCGGCGGCCACCACATCACCCGCCCGGGGTACGACCTCGACCGCCTCGTGCGCGTCATCACCGCTTTCCGCGCCCGCTGGGGCGAGCACCTCCAGGTCTACCTCGAACCGGGCGAGGCCATCGGCATCGGCACCGGCGTCCTCGTCGGCACGGTGCTCGACCTCGTCCACAACGGGGTGGACATCGCCATCCTCGACCTCTCCGCGACCTGTCACATGCCCGACACCTTGGAGATGCCCTACCGGGCGGATATCGTCGGGGCGGACCTGCCGGGCAAACTTCCCCACACCTACCGACTCGGCAGCGCCACCTGCCTCGCCGGCGACGTGATCGGGGACTACTCGTTCGCGACCCCCCTCCGGGTCGGGCAGCGGCTGGTCTTCCTCGACATGTCGCATTATACGTTCGTGAAGAACACGACCTTCAACGGTGTCCCGCTGCCGGCCATCGCCAGCTTCGACCCGGCGACCGGACGGACTGAAGTGATCCGCCGCTTCGGCTACGCGGACTACAAGAACCGCCTTTCCTGAAGCCCGTAGGCGCTTGACCCCCGAGGGTTTTCGGCCAAAGTCGGGCGAAAATCATGAATCCCACCACCACCATCCTGAGCCTCGTGGCCGCCGCCCTCGCCGGCGTCACGATCGTGACCTTCAACGACGCCGACCTGGCCAAGCAGGAAGTCACCAAGGCCAAGGAAGAGTCCCTCTCCGCCATCCGCGCCTCCGGCGCCAAGGTCGCCGCCGCCGAACGTAAGACCTTCGAGGCCGAACTCCGCACCAAGGCCGCCCTCGCCGGCGAAGCCGCCGCCAAGGAAGCCGCCAAGGCGACCGTGGACAGCACCAAGAAGACCGCCGACGACCTGACCCAGGCGCTGGCCGACCTCAAGACCGCCGCGACCAAGATCGCCGAGCTCGAAAAGGCCCGCTCCGAAGCCGCCACCCGTCTCAACGAAGTGAACGCCGAAGTCGCCAAGCTCCGCGACGGTTCCGACCTGCGCGAAGCCGTGGCCAAGGCCAAGAAGGCGGAAGGTGACCTCGAACAGGCTTCCATCGCCCTGCGCGACGCCAACGCCAAGCTGACCGAAGCGACGACCAAGCTCGCCGCGCTCGAGGAGGAAACCGCCCGCCTCAAGGCCGACATGAAGGGGTTCGACAACCCTTCGCCGAACTACCGCGCGCGCTGAGCCGCCCCCCGGTTTCGCCCCGCAGACCCGGCCGACTGGCCGGGTTTTTTGTTGGCGAGAGCGGCCGCGAAGCGGCGCAACTTAAGGAGGAGCCTAGCGCGAGCCGACGGGCGCAGCTCATGCTCCCAGAGCCGGAGCACGCGCCAACCGGCGGACCTGAGCTGACGGGTGTTGCGCCGATCGCGGGCGCGGTTGGCCGCGAACTTGCGACGCCAGAAGGCGGCGTTGCCCGCGGGGCGGGTGCCATGCCGAGGGCAGCCATGCCAGAAGCAGCCGTCGACGAAGACGGCCCAGCGCCGGAGCGGGAAGACGAAGTCCGGACGCACCTTCCAGGCGGGGGCGCCGCGGCCGCCCACCAGGAGTCGGTGCCGACGCCAACCCGCCAGCCCTTCGGCGCGGAGGATGCGGGCCAGGGCCAGCTCGGTGGTCGCATTGCCCCGGGCCCGCACCTTGGACATCAGGGCGCTGCGCTGGGCGACGGTGAGTCGATCGGCCATGCCGTAGTTTCGGCCGCCCGGACCACCGGCGCAAGCCCGTGGACTCGGCCAAAGGAAAGGGCCGGCATCGCTGCCGGCCCTTGAGGCACATCCCGACCGACCGGACTCAGTAGTTGAACTGGAGCTGGAGGGCGAGGCGGCGGGACCCGGAGATCACCTGCGGATTGCTGGTGCTCGTGTTCGAACGCTCGTCGGAGAAGGTGTACTGGAGCTGGAGTTCGACCTCCTTGCGCCACTGCCACTCGAAGCCGACGTCGATCTCGTTCACGCAAAGCTTGGGGGCGTTGTTGGCGAACTTGCGGGCGCCGTCGAAGTAGTTCCAGCGGACGAAGGGCAGGAACTCGGACTGTTCGCCGTACTTGTGGCGGTAGTTGACCATGATGTAGCCGCCCTGGAGGCTCTGCGTGGTGATGGCGTTGCGCTCGTGGTTCAGCTGGGGACCCTGACCGGTGGTCCACTCGGCTTCGATGCCCCACGGCTGCGGGTACATGATGAACGTGGCGGCCGCGCGGCGATCCTTGAAGCCATCGGTATCGTCACGGGTGGTGACGGTCGGGAACAAGGTCGTGGAGGACGGCGTGGTGAAGGTGCCGACCGCATTGCCGTTGGTGTCGCGCACGGTGGTGGTGGTCGGGGTGCCGACGGGGCCGTTGGCGGTCGCGCGGGTCACCTTGAAGCGACCGGCGTACGCGCCGATGCCGGCCTCGTACATCTGGCCGGAGGCAGCCACCCAAGGGTAGCTGAGGCGCATGATACCATGGACTTCGCCGTTGTTGTCGGAGACATTGAGGCCCGCGCCGCTGTAGGCGCCGACGGTGAAGACGCCGTAGTCGCCGGAGCCCTTGTAGCCTTCCTTGACCAGGAGCTTGAAGAGGTCGCGGGACGCCTTGGAGGCGTACATGTAGTACAGACCCTGGTCGCGTTCGCCTTCGACCGCCGAGTTCAGGGACTCCGGACGTTCCATCGCGATTCGGTTCTGGGAGGACTGGAGGTTGACCCAGCCGTAGGGAACCTTGGAGAGGCCGGCGCGGATGCGGTGCTCCTTGGCCTCGTCGAGGGCGATGTCGGCGTAGAGGTCGCGAGCCTGGAGGGCGAGGCGGGTGGCGCCGGTGCTGGCGGCGAAGTCCAACTGGGAGTACATGAACAGGCGGCCGAAGTCGCCGGAGATCTTGAAGCGACCCCGGCGGATGACGAAGGACTCATCGACGCCGACCGAAC
The DNA here is from genome assembly GCA_044340815.1 of Opitutales bacterium. Lineage (GTDB taxonomy): Bacteria > Verrucomicrobiota > Verrucomicrobiia > Opitutales > UBA953 > UBA953. Next base: position 5,022 of record JBIISU010000009.1, read on the forward strand.
GGTCGGCCGGGAGGGCACCGGTCAGCTTGGCCTTGTCGTTCATCTGCTCGGTCTGGCGGAACTGGGTGTAACCGTCGATGGAGAGCTTTTCGTACCAAGAGACCTCGCGGGGGCCGGCGGCGAGCTTGGCCACGGCCGCGGACTCGAGCGCCTGGGCCCGCTCCTCGGCGGTGATGATACCCTTCTTGACGAGGATATCGAGGGCGGGGTTACGCTCGACGGCGAGCGCGGTATGGGCACCACCGAGGACGGCGGCGGCGACGAGGAACTGCTTGATGCGGTGGTTCATGAGAAGGTGCGAATGCAACGGCATCCTCTCATGCGATTGTTACGGTTTCATGGCTAACGGGGTAAGAGCCCGCAACAGCCCTATGGATGGCTTAGCCCAGGAAAGGGTCCAATCCCGCGAAAACATCCGCAAAAGCGGGCTTCCAGCCAAGCTCGGCCCGGATGCGGCCCGTCGCCACGAGGCGGCTCGGCTGCGTCCGCCCCCCCTTGGCCACCCGCGGACCCGCCGGCGCCGCCGGATCGAAGACCGGGGCCGGCCGGTCGAGGCGCCCCGCGATCCAACGCGCGAGCGCCTCCTTCGTCACGGGATGGCCGTCGCCGACGTTGTAGACGCGCGCGCCGGCCGGACCGGCGACGAGCGCGGCGAGCAGGGCGGACGCCGCGTCATCGCGGTGCAGGTAATTGATGTAATGGTCGACGCGCCCGCCGATGACGTTCTCGCCGCGCCGCAGCTGGTCGACGAGGTGATGGCGGCCCGGGCCGTAGAGCCCGCCGAAACGCAGCACGCGGGCCATGGCGAAGCCGGACGAAAGCACGGCGCGCTCGCCGCCCAGGATGGCGTCGGCCGTCGGCGCACCACCGACCATGCTGTCTTCGTCGACGAGGCTGCCGTCGTCCTGACGGTAGACGCCGGTGGAACTGGTGAAGGCGAAACGGCTCGCGCCAACCGACCGCGCCCACGCGAGCGCGCGCCGGACGCCCACGTCGTAGGCGAGCGCGTAGGCCTCGGGGCCGCCGCCGCCCGTGCTCGCGGCATAGACGACGGCGTCGAACGCGGAGGGCAAGGCGGCCCAATCGCCGGCGAAGAGGTCGAAGGCCTCCGCCGCCAACCCCACGGACCGGAGCTGATCGCGCGAGGCCTCGCTGCGCACCACCCCCAGCACCTCATGACCGGCCGCCTTGGCCTGGTGAGCGAAGGCGGTGCCGACGTAGCCGCAGCCGAGCACGGCGATGCGCAGGGGCGCGCTCATGGGCGCAGGAAGCTCGCCGCCCATTCCGCGGGCGTCGACCCGGAGCGGGCCGAGAGCGCGGCATGAAGCTCGGCCGCATCCGCGACGGCCGCCTGCCGGACGGACGGGTCGTCGACGCAGGCCGAGAGGCGCGCGGCCAAGGCCCGCGGCTCGCAGGCCGATTGGAGGTATTCCGGCCAAGCCGGGCGCTTGAGCAGGATGTTCGCGATGCCGAGGTGGTCGACCCGCCCGGCGATCAGGCGACGGCCGACGATCCAGGTCAACGGGTTCGCGCGGTACACGACCGCCCCGGGGATGCCCGCGAGGGCGACCGTGAGCGACATCGTGCCGGAGCTGACGAGCGCGGCGCTCGCGCCGACGGGCCCCTCGGACACCGGCCGCAGGTCGATGCCCTTCGCGGCATCGCCATACTCGGCGCAGAAGCGGTAGAGCTCGGCATGGACTTCGCCGCCGGTGTGCAGGACCAGGGCGCGACGCCCCGGGTGCGTGCGGCGGAAACGGGCGAAGGCCTCGACCAGCGCGGGGAAGATCTTCCGCACCGGCTTGGGTCGGCTGCCCGGCAGCAGGAGGACCGGGCCATCCGGGTCGTAACGCAGCGGGGATTCATGCCCGGCCTCGACGAACGGATGCCCGACGAAGCGGGCGTCCAGGCCGGTGTCGGCGTAGACCGCCGGCTCGAAGGGGAAGATCGTCCCGACGCCGTCGAGGTCGCGGGCCATCGTGAACCGGCGCTTGGGCTTCCAGGCCCAAAGCTGGGGGCTGACGTATTGGATCACGGCCGTCTCGCCGCCCCCGGCGCGGGATAGCCCCGCCCGCCGCAGGCGGTCCGCCAACCGGAGGTTGAGCCCGGGGTAGTCGACGAGCAGGACCAGCCGAGGCTTCCAGCGCAGCGTCCAACCGACCATGCGGTCGAACAACTTGCGGTAGAACGGGTAGGCGGAGAGGATCTCGACGATCCCCACGGCCGAGAAGCCCGTCATGTCGAAGAGCAGCTGGGCGCCGGCCTCGCGCAGGCACGGACCGCCGAAGGCCGCGATGCGCAGCCGGGGATGGGCGGCGCGCAGTTCGGCCACGAGCTTGGCCGCATGCTGGTCGCCCGAATGTTCGCCGGCCACGACCAGCACGTCGACCTCGCCCGCGCGGGGACGGTCGAAGGCGGCGGGGATGGCCGGGAAGGCGCTCATCGGCGCGCCATGCCGGCGCGGATCTGCTCGGTGATCTGGATGGCGACCTCGAGGGCGGTGCGGCCCAGCTCGCCGCTGACCTTCGGGCGGCTGCGGTCGCGGACGCACGCGGTGAAGGAGGCGAGCTCGATGGCGAGGGGCTCGCCCTTCTCGATCGGGATCTCCTCCTTGGCGAAGCCACCCTCGGCGGTCGGGTCGACGCGCACGGTGTGGCCCTTCTGGCCCATGAAGTCGATGGAGAGGTAGCCGCCGGTCTGGAAGACGCGGATCTCGCGGTTCTTCTTGAGCGAGACGCGACTGGCGCTGAGGTTGGCCACGCAGCCGTTCTTGAACGCGATCCGGGCGTTGGCGATGTCCTCGGTCTTGGTCACCACCGAGACGCCGACCGCGTCGATCCGTTCGACCGGGGAGTTCGCGAGCTGGAGGACGATGCCGATGTCATGGATCATCAGGTCCAGCACGACGCCGACCTCGGTGCCGCGGGGCGTGAAGGGGGCCAGGCGCTCCGCGGTGATGTAGCGGGCGTCGACGACGGCCTTCTCCAGGTAGGACATCACGGGATTATAGTGTTCGATGTGCCCGACCTGCACGATGCGGTCGGCCTTGGCGGCGGCCTCCAGGATCTGGGCGGCCTCCGCGAGGGTGACGCAGATCGGCTTCTCGATGAGGAGGTGGACGCCCTTGGCCAGCAGCGGGAGGGCGACGGCGGCATGATGGTTGGTCGGAACGACGACGCTGACGGCGTCGCAGGCGGCCGCCATCTCGTCAAGGGTGGCGAAGCGGCGGCAACCGTGCTTGGCGCAGATCTCGGCGGCCCGCGCATCGTTGGGCTCGAAGATGCCGGCCAACTCGGCGCCGGGGAGGGTCGAGTAGATGCGGGCGTGGTGCTGGCCGAGCGAACCCGTGCCGGCCACCCCGCAGCGGATGCGCGTAGCGGTCATGGCCGACAGGATTCAGCGGGCGCGGGGCTTCTTCAATCCGAAAACCCGCCGGACACGACCTCGAAGGCGAGGACTTCCTTGTCCCGGCGGACCCGGACGAGGCTCCCGTCCGGGATCTTGCCGCCGAGGAGGTCGCGCGCCAGGGGCGTCTCGAGTTCGCGCTGCAGGAAGCGGCGGAGCGGGCGGGCGCCGTAGACGATGTCGAAGCCGCGGGCGGCGATCCAAGCGAGGGCCTCGGGCGTGAGCTCGAGGCGGATGCGCTTGGTCGCCAGGCGGGCATTGAGGCCCTGCAGGAGCAGGCCGGCGATGGTCGCCACCTGTTCCTCGCCCAGCGGCCGGAAGAGCACGACCTCGTCGATGCGGTTGAGGAACTCCGGGCGGAAATGCCCGCGGAGGTCGGTCATGACGGCTTCGCGCACGCCCTCGGTCAGGCCGAAGCCCGCCTGCTCGGCGATATGGCGGCTGCCGATGTTGGAGGTGAGGATGAAGATCGCGTTGCGGCAATCGACGGTCCGGCCCTGCGAATCGGTCAGGCGACCGTCGTCGAGGACCTGGAGCAGGATGTTGAAGACCTCGGGATGCGCCTTCTCGACCTCGTCGAGCAGGACGACAGCGTACGGGTGGCGACGGAGCGCCTCCGTGAGCTGGCCGCCCTCCTCGTGGCCGACGTAGCCCGGAGGGGCGCCGACCAGGCGGGAGACGGCGTGCTTCTCCATGTATTCCGACATGTCGAGGCGGATCATCGCCTTCTCGTTGTCGAACAGCTCGACGGCCAGGGCCTTGGCGAGCTCGGTCTTGCCGACGCCGGTGGGGCCGAGGAAGAGGAAGGAGCCGACGGGGCGGCGCGGGTCCTGGACGCCGGCGCGCGAGCGCTGCACGGCCTCGGCGACGGCGCGCACGGCGTCCTCCTGCCCGATGACGCGGGCCATGAGGTTGTCGGCCAGGCGCAGGATCTTCTCCCGTTCGCCCGCGAGCAACTTGCTCACCGGCACGCCGGTCCAGCGGGCGACCACCTCGGCGACCTCCTCGGGGGTGACGGTCTCGCGGAAGAGGCCCGTGGCGGACTTCGCGCCGGCCTCCAGGCGCGCGGCCTCCTTCTCCAGCTCGGGGATGACGCCGTAGCGCAGCTTGGCGACCTCCTCCAGCTTGCTGGCGCGCTCGGCCCGGGCCATCTCGGCCTTGGCTTCCTCCAATTTCTCGCGCACCCCGCGGACCTTCGTCACGGCCTGCTTGTCGGCCTGCCAGCGGGCGCGGAACTCCGTCTGCTCCTCGCGGGCCTGGGCTAGCTCCTTGCGGAGCGCGGCGAGGCGCGCCTTGGAGCCGTCGTCCTTCTCGTGCTTGAGCGCGGACTCCTCGACGTCGAGCTGGAGCACGCGGCGGTTGAGCGCGTCGAGCTCGGACGGCACGCTGTCGATCTCGGTGCGGATCTGCGCGCAGGCTTCGTCGATGAGGTCGATGGCCTTGTCCGGCAGGAAACGCGCGGTGATGTAGCGGTCCGAGAGCGTGGCGGCCTCGACCAGGGCGGCGTCCTCGATGCGCACGCCGTGGTGAACCTCGAACCGGTCCTTCAGGCCCCGGAGGATGGAGACCGTATCCGCCACGCTCGGCGGCTCGACCAGCACCTGCTGGAAGCGGCGCTCGAGGGCGGGATCCTTCTCCACGTGCTCGCGGAACTCCTTGAGGGTGGTCGCGCCGATGCAATGCAGCTCGCCGCGGGCCAGCATGGGCTTGAGGAGGTTGGCGGCGTCCATCGCGCCGTCGGCCTTGCCGGCGCCGACCAGCGTGTGCATCTCGTCGATGAAGAGCAGGATGCGGCCGTCGGCGTTCTTCACCTCGGCCAGCACGGCCTTGAGGCGTTCCTCGAACTCGCCGCGGTACTTCGCACCGGCGAGCAGGGCGCCCATGTCGAGGGAGAAGACGGTCTTGTCGCGGAGGCCTTCGGGGACGTCGCCGTTGACGATGCGCTGCGCCAGGCCCTCGACCACGGCGGTCTTGCCGACGCCGGGTTCGCCGATGAGCACGGGGTTGTTCTTGGTGCGGCGGGAGAGGATGCGGATGACCCGGCGGATCTCCTCGTCGCGCCCGATCACGGGGTCCATCTTGCCGGTGCGGGCGCGGGCGGTGAGGTCCAGGCCGTACTTCTCGAGCGCCTCGTAGGTGGCCTCGGGGTTGGCGGAGTTGACGCGCTGGGCGCCGCGGACGGCCTGGAGGGCGCCGAGGATGTTGCGCCGGCCGAAGGCCTGCTGCTCGAAGGCCGCGCGGAGCGACGGGGTCTCGGCGAGGGCGAGCAGGACGTGCTCGGCCGACACGAAGGCATCCTTCATCGTCTCGGCCTCCTCCTTCGCCTTCAGGAGCAACTGGTGCGTGTCGGCGGAAAGATTCGGCTGACCGGGACTCTGCGCGAGCTTCGGAAGCCGGGCGAGGACGCCGGCGGCGGCGGCGGCGATTGCCTGCTCATCCTTGCCCGCGCGGCGGAAGAGCGAAGGCACGACGCCCCCGTCCTGCGCGAGGAGGGCGACGAGCACGTGGGCGGGCTCCAGGGAAGAGTGGCGACGGTTGATCGCCTCGGTCGTCGCGAGCTGCAACGCCTCGGTCGTCTTGTCGGTCAGGTTGCCGTAAGGAGTAGTCATGGGACCGAGGTTGCACGAACCGTTCCAAGCGGCGAAAGGCATTCTGGCTGGGTTTTCGGCCGACGCAATCAAAGCCGCGGGCCAAACCCACGATTCCGGGCCTTTTCCGCGGGACAGGCGGAGTGACAGCGCGTCGCCAGCGAGACGAGTTGTCGCCCTGCGCCGCCGAGACGGGGAGCAGTCCCGTGTTGCCCGCGGCAGGTCGTCGCCTAAAGTGGCCGACGCATGACTTCCGATGCGCAGCTGGCCGCCCTGGAGCGCCTCCTCGACGACCCCTCCCCGGTCGTCCGGCAGGCCGTGGCCGCCCACGTGAAGGCGGCCGGCACCGCCGGCATCCTTTGGCTGGAGAAGCTGGCCACCAAGGCCGAACTGGCCGCGCATGCGCACTCCCTGCTGGCCGACCTCCGGACGGTCGAGGCTTCGGCCCAGACCTTCCTGGCTTACCTCCGCGCGGGACCGATCGACCTCGAGGAGGCTTGCCTGCTCCTGGAGCGGGTGGCCACGCCTTCCCTGCCCCCCCAAGCTTATGCGGCCGAGCTCGATCGGCTCGCCGCCCGCACCCGGGAATTGATCGCCGAGCCGCTGGACCTGCGGGCGAAATGTCGCCTGCTCTGCCGCGTGCTCTTCGGCGAGGAAGGCTACCGCGGGGCCCAGGAGAGTTTCTCCGCCCCGGACTCCTCCCTGCTCTCGAAGGTGATCTCGACCCGGCGCGGCATCCCGATCTCGCTCTGCCTGATCTTCCTGCTCGTCGGGCGTCGCCTCGGCCTCCCGCTGCAACCGGTCGGCCTGCCGGGTCGCTTCATGGTCGGGGTCTTCCGCGGACGCGAGCCGCTCTACATCGACTGTTACGAAGGGGGCGCCTTCCGCACCCGCGCGGACGTCCAGCTCATGCTGCTGGACAACCACCTGCCCGCCGACGAGGCCTTCCTCGGCCCGGTCTCGGCCGAACAGACCTTGGCGCGTTGCTGCCGCAACCTGGTTTCGCAATGCGAGGCTCAGGGCGACGACCGGGCCAGCCGACTCTACCTGGGATTCGTCCACGCCCTGGAACAACTCGATGAGCGCGCCTGAGACCCTCACGCCGGCGACGCTGGCGACGGCGACCTTCCGCGGACCGCAGCTCGGCGTCCTCGGCGACCCCATCGCCCATTCGCTCAGCCCGGCGATGCATGGGGCCGCGCTCGCCGCGCTGGTCCCCACCCACCCCGAACTGGCCGGCTGGCGCTACCATCGCCTGCACATCGCCGCGGCGGAATTGCCCGCGGCCCTGCGGACGCTGCACGCGAAAGGCTTCGTCGGCCTCAACCTGACGGTGCCGCACAAGGTGCAGGCCCTCGGGCTTGTCGAATCCTTGTCGGCCGAGGCCCGCCGCGCGGCGTCGGTGAACACGCTCGTCGCGACCTCGACCGGCTGGACCGGCCACACCACGGACGGGCAAGGCTTCCTCGCGGCGCTCCGGGAGCGGACGGGGCGGACGGTCGAAGGCCGACCCGTGGTGCTCATCGGCGCCGGCGGCGCCGCCCGCGCCGTCGCGGCCGCCTGCCTCGACGGGGGCTGCGCGCGCCTGACGATCCACAACCGCGACGCCGCGAAAGCCGGCGAACTGGCGGCCGCGCTCGCGGATGCCCGCGCGGACGGGGCGGGACTCGACACGCTGACGGCGTTGCCGGCCGAGGCCCTCGTCGTGAACTGCACCACGCTCGGGCTGAAGGCGGACGACCCTTCCCCGCTGGGGACCCTCGCCCTGCGCCCCGGCCATTTCGTCTTCGACACGACCTATGCGGCCACGCCCTCGCGCCTGTTGCGCGACGCCCACGCGGCCGGCGCCGCCGGCTGCGACGGACGCCCGATGCTGCGCTGGCAGGGGGCGCTCGCCTTCCGCCTGTGGACCGGCGTCCTGCCGCCCGCCGAGCCCATGCGCCAAGCCCTGGCCGAATCCGTTTCCTGACCATGCTCGCCGAACTGCAACGCTTCTCCACCGACTACCCGCGCCTCGCCGCGGTGTTCGCGGGTCTCCTCGGCGCGTGCGTCGGCAGCTTCCTGAACGTCTGCCTGCACCGGATGCCGAAAGGCGAGTCGGTCGTGACGCCGGCGTCGCGGTGCGCCTGCGGTCAGCCGATCCCCTTCTGGTTCAACCTGCCGGTGGTGGGCTGGTTGCTGCTCCGCGGCCGGGCCCGCTGCTGCGGCGGCGCGATCTCGCTCCGCTACCCGCTGGTCGAACTAATCACCGCCGTGCTCTTCGCGTCGGCCTGGACGTTGCTGCCGGCGCCCAAGGCCGCGGCGGCCTTCGTCTTCCTCCCCTTGCTCGTGCTCCTGGCCGGCTGCGACCTCGAGGACATGACCGTGCCGGACGGCCCCAACTTCGCCCTCGTGGGCGCGGGCCTCTTCCTCTCCGTCCTGGTCCCGAGCTTGCACGGCCACGCGGGCAACCTGGACCTGCCGGTGCTCGACCGGGTGCTCTCCCTGACCGACAGCCTGCTCGGCG
>JBIISU010000148.1:0-3924 GCA_044340815.1 Opitutales bacterium
GGCTTCCCGTTGGAGCGGTTGGTTTGCGAAGGCCGGGACGAGGCTGCGGCCTTCGGGTGGCAGGACCGCGGTGCCGACGCGCTCCTTGAGCGGAGTGGCCCCGGCGACCTCCAGGCAGGTCGGCAGGATGTCGACCAGGTGTCCGGGTTGGGCGCGCAGTTCGGCGCGCGCTTTGATGCCGGCCGGCCAGTGGGCGATGAGCGGCGTCGCGATGCCACCCTCGTGGTTGAAGTGCTTGTAGCGGCGGAACGGCGTGTTCTGGAGGAAGGCCCAGCTCTCGCCGCAGAACCATTCCGAGTTCGGTTTCGTCGGGTCCCCGTCGGTGCGCCCCCCCGGCCCCGCCTCGGCATTGCCGCCGTTGTCGCTGAGGAATAGGATCAAGGTGTTGTCGAGCTCGCCGCGCTCATTGAGTCCCGCGACCAGGTCGCCGATGGCCTTATCCATGCGGGCGACCGTCGCCGCGTAGACTGCCATGAGGTGGTCGAACCGGCCCTTCTCGGCGTCCGTCAGCGAGGTCCAGGCCTTGATCGCCTCGGGTCGCGGCGCCAGCGGCCAGGCTGGATCCACCAGCCCCATCTCGACCTGTCGCGCGTGGCGTTGGTTCCGGAGCGGCCCCCAGCCGGCGAGGTACTTGCCGCGGAACTTCGCGATCTCGTCCGCCGGCGCCTGCAGCGGGAAGTGCGGGGCATTGTGGGCGAGGTAGAGGAAGAACGGCTTCTTGGCCGCGCGGGCCTCATCGATGAACTTGAGGCCGTAGCTGGTCCAGAGGTCGGTGGAATACCAGGCCGGGGGCAGGCGCGGGTCCTCGTTGGCGATGGGCTGGCCGTCGAGGAACAACTTCGCGCGCGTCGCGCCCGGTTGGTAGAAGCCACCGGCCGCCGCATTCAGGCTGCGGTCAAAGCCGCGGTTACCCGGCGTCACTCCCTGTTCCTGCCCGACGTGCCACTTGCCGGTCATCGCCGTGAAGTAGCCCGCCGGCTTGAGGGATTCCGCGATGGTGGCGCAGCGCCCGTTGAGGCGGCCCTCGTAGCCGGGGAGACCCTTGTTCTCCATCATGTGGCCCACGCCCGCCTGATGCGGGTAGAGCCCGGTCAGGAGCGACGCGCGCGTCGGGCAGCAACGTCCGGTGTTGTAGAACTGCGTGAAGCGCAGGCCGTTCTTCGCCAAGGCGTCGAGGTTCGGCGTGGGGATCTCGGAGCCGTAGCACCCGAGGTCGGAGAACCCCATGTCGTCGACCAGGATGACGACGATGTTCGGCGGGGCGGCGGCGACCGTCAGGAAAGCCAGCGAAGCCAGCAGGGTGGCGAAGGGGCGGGGCATGCTTCCCTTATGGCGACGGATCCGCCGAGGGGAAGCCGCCAATCGCCGGACGCGACCTTACTTCCGCTTCGACTTGGCCACGGGCTTCTTCTTCGCCGGCTTGGCCTTGGCGGCCGGCTTGTGCTGGGCCACGAGGTAGTCGACCGCGAGGAGGTAGCCGGGGAAGCCCAAGCCGGTGATGACGCCTTCGCAGGCGGACGCGGTCACGGACTTGTGGCGGAATTCCTCGCGCTTGTAGATGTTGGAGATGTGCACCTCGACGACCTTCATGCCGGAGCCGGCGAGGCAGTCGCGCAGGGCCACGCTGACGTGGGTATGGCCGCCCGGGTTGATCACCAGGAACTTCACGCCCTCGTCGGCCCACTTCGCGATCGTGTCGATCAGCTTGCCCTCGTGGTTGGACTGGAAGAAGCGGGTCTTCACGCCGGCCTGCTTGGCGTGCGCGGCGATCGAAGCCTCGAGGTCGGCGAGGGTGGCGTGGCCGTAGACCTCCGGTTCGCGCTTGCCGAGCCGGTCGAGGTTGGGGCCGTTGACGATGCCGATTTCCATGCCCCAGTCCTAGGGTGGGCGGGGTAGGCGGGCAAGGAAAAGGGGCGACCCCTCGCGGGACCGCCCCTGGTCGCGTCGCCTGTGCGGCGCTTACTTCTTGAGGATCTGGCGCAGCACGTACGGCAGGATGCCTCCGTGGCGGTAGTACTCGCCCTCGATCGCCGTGTCGATGCGGGCCACCAGCGGGGCCTTGTCGACCTGGCCGTTGGCGCGACGGATGACGAGGGTCACCGCGGTCTTCGGCTTGATCGGGCTGGCGAGGCCTTCGAGGTCGAAGGTCTCGGTGCCGTCGAGCTGGTAGGAGGCGGCGTTCTTGCCGTCGGTGAATTCGAGGGGTAGCACGCCCATGCCGATGAGGTTGGAGCGGTGGATGCGCTCGAAGGACTGCGCCACCACGGCCTTGACGCCGAGGAGGGCGGTGCCCTTCGCGGCCCAGTCGCGGGACGAGCCCATGCCGTAGTCGACGCCGCCGAAGACGATCATGCCCTCGCCGCGCTGCGCGTACGTCTGGCAGGCGTCGTAGATGGCCTCGATCTTGCCGTCGGGCTGGACCTTGGTGAAGCCGCCTTCCTTGCCGTCGGCCATGCTGTTCTTCACCTGGGTGTTGGCGAAGGTGCCGCGCGTCATGATGCGGTCGTTGCCGCGGCGCGAGCCGTAGGAATTGAAGTCCTTCTTCGTCACGCCGGCGGCGAGCAGGAACTTGCCGGCCGGGGTGGACTCGGCGAACGAGCCCGCAGGCGAGATGTGGTCGGTGGTGACGGAGTCGCCGAGCAGCGCGAGCGGGCGCAGCTTGGCGAGGGACGGTACCGGCGGGGGCGTCATCGAGAAGCCCTTGAAGAAGGGCGGCTCCTGGATGTACGTGGAGGATTCCTTCCAGCTGAAGCGCGCGCCCGTGCCGCCCTGGACGCCCTTCCACTCGGCGGTGGCGTTGGCGAGGGAGTCGGGGGCGTACTTCGACTTGAACATCGCGGGCTTGAGGCCGCGGGCGACGTGGTCGGCGATCTCCGCCTGGGTGGGCCAGATGTCCTTGAGGAAGACCGGCTTGCCGTCCTTGCCCACGCCGAGCGGCTCGGCGTCGAGGTCGAGGTCGACGCGGCCGGCGAGGGCGAAGGCGACCACGAGGGGCGGGGACATCAGGAAGTTGGAGCGGACGGCGCCGTGGACGCGCGCCTCGAAGTTACGGTTACCCGAGAGCACGGAGGCCGTGACGAGGTCGCCGGCCTTGATCGCGCCTTCGATGTCGGCGTCGAGCGGGCCCGAGTTGCCAATGCAGGTCGTGCAGCCGTAGCCGACGAGGTTGAAGCCGAGCTGGTCGAGGTAGCCGGACAGCTGGATCTCGTTGAGGTAGTCGGTGACGACGCGGGAGCCGGGGGCCAGCGAGCACTTCACGTTCGGGTTCACCTTGAGGCCCTTCTCGACGGCCTTCTTGGCGACGAGGCCGGCGGCGACCATCACCGACGGGTTGGAGGTGTTCGTGCAGGAGGTGATCGCGGCGATCACGACGTCGGCGTGCTTGAGCGTGCGGCCGGTGGCGCCCACGGGGGCGGACGCGGCGCGGTCGGCCGCGGCCTTGCCGAAGCCGTTCTTGTCCTTCGGCGCGGTGAAGAGCGTATTGAAGGTATCCTTGATCTTCGGGAGGTCGATGCGGTCCTGCGGGCGCTTCGGGCCGGACACGCAGGGGACGACGGTTCCGATGTCGAGGTCGATGGTCTGGGTATAGTCGATGCTGCCGGCCTTCGGGATGCCGAAGAGGCCCTGGGCCCGGTAATACTCGCGGACGAGGGCGACGTGGCCCTCGTCGCGGCCCGTCTGGCGGAGGTAGTCGAGCGACTTGTCGTCGACCGGGAAGAAGCCCATGGTGGCGCCGTATTCGGGGGCCATGTTGGCGATGGTGGCGCGGTCGGCGAGCGAGAGGGCCTCGGTGCCTTCGCCGTAGAACTCGACGAACTTGCCGACGACCTTGGCCTTGCGGAGGATTTCGGTGAGGCGGAGGGTGAGGTCGGTGGCGGTGACGCCTTCGCGGAGGCGGCCGGTGAGGTTGACGCCGATGACTTC
>JBIISU010000010.1:0-13423 GCA_044340815.1 Opitutales bacterium
CCCTCGCTGGCTTCTTCCCCTCCTGCTCGCTGCGGCGATCCTGCCCGCCGCCGAGCCCGGCAAGGCCGAGATGGCCGGCTACATGCTGGTGCCCGTCGATCGCGTCCCGGCGAAGTACAACGCCGGTTTCTCGGTCTACGCCGCGGCCTGGCCGCTGCTCCCGACCTACCCCGGCCACCGCTTCCAGACGGGGCTCTTCGGGACATGGATGTTCGCGCAGTATGACGGCGAGAAACCGAAGGACCTCTATTCCGACATCGAGGGCGGCCTGGGCTGGTGGCGCGACACGCGTTTCCCGACCGAGACGCCGAAGTTCATCATGGGCGGCGTGGGCGCCAACTTCAAGGACATCGCCAACGGCCCGGCGCACGGCCGCGGCAGTTGGGAGAAGCCGCAGGGTCTCTACGGCGTGGCCCAGCTGAGCCCCTGGCTCCTCTTCCCGATCGACGGCCTCAACGTGAAGCAGGGCACGCACGGCGGTCTCTTCGGCTATGGTTACCTGCCGCTGCCGTTCGCGCAGGCGAAGACGACGACGGCGGCGAAGGTGCCGATGGGCGACAACTGCTGGACGCTTTTCCTCAACACCGGCAACTTCAAGGGACCGGTCTGCTTCTTCACGCCGTATTTCTGGGCCCATTCGGCGGAGGTGAATCCCGCCTACGCGGGGCAGCTGCTCGACACGCGTCCGTCGGACCCCAACAAGGCGTTCCAGATGGAGACGCAGTACGTCCCGGCCGCGGTCGCCACGGATGCGCAGGGCCGCACCTTCGCCCGCGTCGCCCCGACGGTCTTCCCGGTCGGCCCCGAAGGCTACTCGGTGACGATGCATCGCCTGACCTGCTACGACCGCTCGGCCCTCTACGACGGCGTGAAGGCCTGGTTCGACGGCGGCGCGCCCGTCAGCGGCGCGGTCAATCCGGCCGGGGCTTTCGTGCAGTCGTTCAAGAACGGCGGGGGCTCGACCTGGCGCATTTATCCCGAGGGGACGCCGAAGGAGAAGAAGACGCCGCTCGACTGGAAGTCCTTCGGTACGCCGTTCTCGCCCGAGCCGACGACCTACGGCTATAAGTGGAACGAGGCGTTCGTGACGCGCTCGACGACCGCGCAGGGGGCGCAGGTGACCTTGCCGGAGTATTTCCGCCTGAACGCGGATCCCAAGCGGACGCAGTGGCTGCCGGTGAAGGCCGCGGAGGTCCCGGCGGAGACGCAACTGCAGGCCAAGACCTTCCCGCGGCCGCAGGAACGCCCGCAGAAGCCCTACGACACCCCCGAGGGTGCGCAGACGACCTGGAAGATGCCGGGGCCCAAGGCCGGCCCGTTCAAGGCCTTCCTGGGCGATGGCAGCGTCGTCACCTATTATTGGTACCGCTTCGCCGATCAGCCGGCCCTCCTGAACGCCGACCTGACGAAGGCCGAGCGCGAAGCCATGCAGGTCAAGGTCGAGAAGCTCCACCGCGCCTGGACGAAGGATCGCGACTACCTCGCGCCTCCGACGGTCGGCAAGCTGGCGGACCTCGATCCGGCCCAGGTGGTCACACCGCCGAAGGGCCTCGAGGTCGGTTATGTGCCCATCGCGACGCGCCAGGAGCTGGCGACGCCGCCGGCCGCCAAGTAGGCCCAGTTCAGCGCTGGTCCAGGTCGGCCGTTTCGATCGGCTCGATGTGGGCGAGGTGCTCGGGCGGCTTGGTGCCGGCGAGGACCTTCCATAGGCACCAGACGAACAAGGTCGTCACGGCGCCCACGGAGATGAGCATGAACAGGAGTCCGGCGGTGGTCATGGCGAAGGGGGTGGTTCAGCGGGCATCCCAGCGTTGGCCCGCGCGGCGGATGAGCAGCGCCGAGAAGCCGGCGAAGACGAGTAGGCCGAGCGCGGTCAGGCGGGCGACACCGCTCGCGGGGTGGCCGGGGCCGCCGATGAGGTCGAGGATCGGTTCCGTCGGGGTGAAGCGGGCGTCCGCGAAGGAAAGGTTCCAGCCCGCGACGTTCTTGAGCACGAAGAGGGCGAAGATGGTCGTCAGGAACGCCGGCGAGACCCAGCGGATGATAGGCTTGAAGAAGCGGGGGATCCGGAGGTCGGCCCCGTGGTGGGCCTCCTGCCAGCCCCGTTCCGTCCCGAAGGAGAGGTTGAAGATGTAGATGAGCAGGGTGCCCTGCAGGAAGATGCCGATGTCGCCGATCCAGAAGTCGACGGTCGACAGGGCCTTGAGGCCCTCGCTGAACCAGACGACCAGCGTGCAGCCCACCGCGGTGATCAGGCCGAGCAGGGCCACCGAGCCCCGGCGGTCGAGGCCGAGCCCTTCCTCGAGGAACGCGATGCCGGGTTGGAGCATCGAGAGGGAGGAGGTGATCGCGGCGATGAAGAGCAGTGTGAAGAACAGTCCGCCGAACAGGTGGCCGTAGGGCATGCCCGCGAAGACCTGCGGCAGGACGTTGAAGCCGAGGGCGAAGGTCCCGCCGGCGACCGCGGACGCGCCGAGGAAGGCGAAGGCCGCCGGGACGGTGATCAGGCCGCCGAGGCCGACCTCGCAGAACTCGTTGGCCGCGGTGGCGGTGAGGCCGCTGAGCACCACGTCATCCTTCTTCTTCAGGTAGCTCGCGTAGGTGATGATGACGCCGAAGCCGACCGAGAGCGTGAAGAAGATCTGCGAGGCGGCCTTGAGCCAGACCGCGGGGTTCGCGAGGCCGCGGGCGATGTCGCGCGGGTTCCACATGTAACCGAGGCCGTTCCACACGCTGAGCTCGGGTTTGGTGGGGTCCGGCGTGCCCAGCGTCATGACGCGCACGAGGAGCACAAGGGCGATGACGATGAGCAGGGGCATCCCCCAGTTGCAGATGAACTCGATGCCCTTGGAGAGCCCGCGGTAGATGATGACGAAGTTCAGGATGAAGACGCCGACGAAGAACAGGAAGGGACCTCCGCCGAGCACGGCGCCGTCGGCCTTGAGGCCGGTGAAGGCAGCGAAATGGGCGGCGTAGGCGGCGGGGTCCTTGCCGAGGTCGAGCGCCCCGGTGAAGCTGGACCACGCGTAGCCCAGGCACCATGATTCGATGACGACGTAGTAGAAGTAGACGCCGACGGGGATGATGAAGCCAAGCAGGCCGATGTACTTGCCCCAAGGCTTGCGGATGATGGCGTGGAAGATGCCGGGCGAGGAGTTGTACCCTTGGGTGCCGCCGAATCGCCCCAGCGTCCATTCGACCCAGCAGATGGGGAGGCCGACCACGAGCAGCGAGACGAAGTAGGCGATCAGGAAGGCTCCGCCGCCGGTCTCCGGGTCGGCCACGAGGCCGGGGAAACGGAGGAAGTTGCCGAGGCCGACGGCGCTGCCGGCGACGGCCATGATGACGCCCAGTTTGGAACTCCAGGCTTCGGTTTTCTTCGGCGACATGGGGGTGCGGGTGTCGATTTATGGGACAGGGTAGGGTGGAGTGCAATCGTTGAGGCAGTGCCTGCTTAGGTGGTGGCGGTGGGCGGTCTGCGGTGGGTGGACGCCTCCACGCTCACCGAAGGCCGCATTCCATGTCCGTTTGTCGCTGTTCATCGGGCTAACCGCCCACCGCTAACCGCCAACCCGTCATGCTTATCTTCCCCTATTAATCTCGCCCTTTTCATTTCACCTACTCACCTTGAAGCGATGTCTTTTGAATCTCTCGGCCTTGATGCCGCCATCCTGAAGGCCGTGGCCGACCAGGGTTACACGGAGCCGACGCCCATCCAGAAGGCGACCATCCCCGTCATCCTGGAGGGGACCGACGTCATCGGGATCGCCCAGACCGGCACCGGCAAGACCGCCGCCTTCACCCTCCCGCTGATCACCAAGCTGCTGCGCACCAAGTCCGGCGCCCACCGCGGCCTGGTCCGCTGCCTGATCCTCGCCCCGACCCGCGAACTCGTCGTCCAGATCGCCGAGAACGTGAACGCCTATTCCCGTTACGCCGGCCTGTCCGTCGCCACCTGCTACGGCGGCGTCGGCGAGCGTCCCCAGATCGCCGCCCTCCGCGCCGGCTGCGACGTCCTCGTGGCCACCCCGGGCCGCCTGCTCGACCTCGGTCGCCAGGGCCACGGCAACTTCGGCGCCCTCGAGTACCTCGTGCTCGACGAGGCCGACCGCATGCTCGACATGGGCTTCCTGCCCGCGATCAACACCATCGTCCGCGCCCTCCCGAAGGAGCGCCAGACCCTGCTCTTCTCCGCCACGCTTTCCCGCGAGATCGAGTCCCTGACGTCCCAGTTCCAGCGCTCGCCCAAGATCCTCGAGATCGGCCGCCGCTCGAACCCCGCCGAGACCGTCACCCAGCTGCTCTTCGAGTGCCCGGGTGCGCTCAAGCAGGTCATGCTGCACCACCTCCTCGCCAACCCGGAGCTGAAGATGGAGACGGTGCTCGTCTTCGCCCGCACCAAGCACGGGGCGGATCGCATCTGCCGCAAGCTCGCCGGCGCGGATATCCCGTGCGCCGCCATCCACGCCAACCGCTCGCAGAGCCAGCGCCAGCGCGCCCTGCAGGCCTTCAAGAACGGCGAGATCCGCGTCCTGGTCGCCACCGACATCGCCTCCCGCGGCATCGACGTCGACGGCATCTCGCACGTGGTGAACTTCGATTTCCCCGACGCGCTCGAGGACTACGTCCACCGCATCGGCCGCACGGGCCGCGCGCTCGCCACCGGCACCGCCATCACCTTCATCACCCGCGAGGACTACTCCGAACTGCGCCGCCTCGAGCGGATCGTCGGCAAGCACCTCCATTGCGGCAAGCTCCCGGGCTTCGACTACACGCAGCAGGCACCGGCCCGCACGCCGGAGGATTTCCAGCGTCACGAAGATCCCCGCGCCCGCGGCGGTCGTCCGCAGCATTCCCAGGAAGGCCACCAGCACCCGCAGGGTGGTCGCTTCGGCGGCCAGCAGGCGGCGCAAGGTCGCTACCGTCCCTTCGGTCGCCCCGGCACCCGCCGTCAAGGCGGACCGAGGTAAGTGGGAGGAAGGGCTAGCGACAGGGCCAGGGCTAGGGACAGGAAAAGAGTACAGAGTACAGAGTACAGAGTACAGGGGTGCGATGTGCTCTTTGATGGTGTCGGGCTATTTCCTGAACTCCGTACTCTGAACTCCGTACTCTTAACTATATTCTCTCTTCTTTCCATCGGGCTGTTTTCGTCCTAAGCAAAGGGACCTCTCATGCGTTCCCTGCTCCCCCTGCTTCTGGTCGCCGGTCTCTGCGCCGCCGACGCCCCCAAGGCCGCTCCGGCCGCCTCGAAGCTGCCCACCATCCCGGCCGCGCCGATCGCCAAGAAGAAGGAACTCCTCTTCGAGGATAACTTCGAGGGTGCCGAGGCCGATAAGCGCTGGGTCAAGGTCGTCCCGACTTTCGCCGTCGCCCAAGGCGTGCTGAAGGGTACCCAGACCCGCGACAAGACGATCCCGGCGGCCGACGGTAAGCCCGAGGTCCGCGCCCATGCCGCGGTGCACGGCCTCGAGGTGCCGACCAAGGACAGCATCGTCGAGTGCAAGGTCCGCTTCGACGGCGCCACCATGATCGACGTCGAGTTCGACGACCGCAAGTTCACCGGTTGCCACTACGGCCACATCTGCCGCGCCCAGCTGCGCTTCAATCCGAAGGACAAGACCTTCGCCGCGGTCATCATCGACGAGAAGGACGGCAACATGCGCAACGACATCCACGCGATGAAGAACGACCCGGCGAAGAAGGCCGAGGTCGCCAAGCTGCTCGTCGGTCGTCAGGCCACTTTCCCGGTGAAGGCCGACCTCGCCGAGGGCAAGTGGATCGCCGTGGTCGTCGAGACCGTCGGCGACGAGATGCGCCTGTCCGTCGATGGCCAGCCGGTGGCCTACCTCAAGTCTTCCGGCATCGCCCACGCCACCAAGTCGCGGATCGAGTTCGGCGTCGCGGGCAAGGATGGCTGCCTCGACGACCTCAAGGTCTGGAACGCCGAGCCCGCCAAGTAAGGCGGCGCCCCCGGTGGGAGCGGCCTCCGGCATGCGCCGGGGGCCTTTTTATGCCCTTACCGCCGCAAGCCCAGTCCGAGCAGCGGGATCGTCTCCTTGGCCTCACGTTCGCCGTAATTGAACAGGATGAAGCCCCGCGTCCGCTGCTCCCGCGTGATCTCGATCTGCCGCATCACGGCGTCGGGCGTCAGGAGTCCGTGCGATGTCGTGACCCCGATGCCTGGAACGAGGCCGGCCGGCCCGGCCCAGTCCCGTTGCCGGCGCACCCAGTCCGCGAAACGCGGGTCGCTCTCGGTGTAGTCCATCGGGCAGACGAAGTCGACCCAACCGAGCGCGCACCATTTCCGCCAATCCTGCATGAGCAGGCGGCTGTCGGTGTCCCATTGCGGGAAGACCGCCGCGCTCACCTTGAGGCCGGGGCGTGCGCGTCGGACCGCGTCGGACGTGGTGCGGACCAAGGTGTTGATGTTCTCCTGGCACCACGCGATCCAATCCTCCCGGCGCACGCCCCGGGGCTTCACGTCGGCGGGCCAGCGGACGACCTCCCGCCCCGTGGCCTGTTCAAAGCGCTTGCGGCAAGGATCGCAGAAGCAGTGGTGGCCATCCGGGTAGCGCATGTAGTCGAAGTGGATGCCGTCGATGGGATAGTTGCGCGCGACCTCGACCAAGGCGTCGCGCTCCAGCGCGAGGTTGCGCGGGTCCGACGGGCATAGCCAGGGTTGCTCGACGCCGGCGTCGCTCGCCTGCAGCCGACGCTCGGCGCGGAGCTGCGCGACGAACGCGGCCGGTGCGTCGCGGCCGAGGTTCCAGTCGACTTTCCAGACGTGCACCTGCAGGCCATGGCGGCGGGCCGCGGCGAGGCAGGCGGCCAGCGGGTCCTCCCGGCCGGCGACCGCGGGCGCGACCGGCAGGACTTGGCTCGGGTAGTAGGCGACGCCGCCCCAGAGCAGGTTGGGCATGAGCGTGTTGAAGCCGTTGGCCTTGAGCGTGGCGGCCGCTTGCTCCCAAGTCATGCCCCGGACCCCCTGGGCGCGGTGGCACCAGACGCCGCGGAGTTCGTCCGGTTTGCCCGGGTGCGCTTGGCAATAGCCTTCCTGGTAGGCGCGGGCGGCTTCGTCCGCCGCGGCCAGGGCCTCCGTGAATCTCCCCGCCGCCGCCTGGGCCGCGACCGCGGCGCGGGCCGCACGGGCCGCTTGGATCCGGCCGCGGCTCGCCTCGTTCGCTCCCGGCAAGGTCAAGGCGGCGGCGCAGGCCGCGGCGAAGTCGGGGAACCCGCCCAGTTCATCGAGTCCCCGGACGCGCGCGTCGATGGCTTGGCGCCAGAGCGGCGGGTGGAGCCGCCCGGCGAGCGCGAGCAAAAGGCGCGCTTTCGCGTCGGGGTCGTCTTCGAGCACCACATGGGTCACCACGACCATGCTTTCGGAGGCGAGCACCGCCGGCAGATGGGTCGGCCGGCCCGCGTCGTCGAACCACTCCGCGAGGACCTTGCTTCGCCCTGGGATGGCTCGGTGCGCCATGATGTTCCAGGAAGCCTGCGCGACGGCGGGCGGGGCGTCGGGGAAAACGTCGGGCAGGGCGCGGATCGAGGCGAATCGGCCGCGCGGTTCCGCGGAGACATAGGGGCCCGGCGCGAAGCCTCCGGCGACCAGCAGCGGTCCGGGAGTCGCGTAACCGGCCAGCAGCTTGCCGCCCTTCTTCATGAAGGACTCGAGCGCCCGGACGGCTTCGGGGGGAAGGTTGGGGTTGTTCGGCAGGATCGCAAGGCGGGCGCGTGCCAGCGTCGCCGCATCGAGCCGGTCCGCGGCGACCGTGGCGGCCTGGATCCCTTCCTTCGCGAGGAGGCGGGCCACCTTCGTGTCGTAACGATCCTGGCCATCGCCGGCGGCCACCACCAGTATGTCGGTGTCGACCCCGAGTTCTCCCTGCCGGTGGAGCCCGCGGAGCTCGAGTGCCGTGTCCCCCTCGCCGGCGGGGAAGGCCGCGAGGCGTAGTGTCCGCACCTGATCCCACCCGCCCGGTCCGCCCTCGGCCTTGAGGGTATCCTTGCGGATCACCAGCGAGGTCCAATCGCCCAAACGTCGAGGGGAGATGGGGACGCTGTGCCATCCGGACGGCGTCTCGAGGTAGACCATCAGCTGGCCGAGCGCCCGCGGATTCAGGCAGCGCAGCTCAAGCCGTAGGCCTTGGCTGGCGGACAGGTCGACGCCTAGGCGCAGATCCCAGAGGAGGCGCGGTCCTGTCGTCCGCGAAAACGGGCAGTCGAGGCGCAACACCGGTTTGCCGTCCACGAGTGTGACGCGGGCGTCTGGTGCGCCCTCGCCCTTTCGCCAAGCCTTCGCCGCCGCGGCGTCATCGGGGTAGTCGAAGTTGACCAGCGCCGGCGCGGCGCGGAGCCAGCCGGCGGCCAGGAGCAGGGCGAGGAACAGCCGCATGGCTCAGCGTTGCAGGTCAGCCAGGAGCTGCTCCAGTTCCCGCCCGTAGCGGACGTAGGAGCGGAAACGTTCCTCGGGGCTGGCCTGGGGTGCGTCGGCCCCGAGGTGCACGATCTTGGCGACGTGCGGCTCGATCGTGAGGCCGGCGGCGTAGCCCGTCGCGAGCAGGTCGGCCAGCACCTCGCGCACGTGCGCGTCCCCTTGGCCCGGGTAGGTGAAGGCGTCGCTCTTGCCGCCTCCGGGCGCGCGGCGGCAGTCCTTCACGTGCACGTAGGCGATGAACGGCCGCACCGCCCGGTAGAACGCCAGCGTGTCCTGGCCATAGGAGGCCGTGTTGCCGATGTCGAAGAGGTAGCGGACGTGCGGGTGGTCGAGCTCCTCGAGGAACGCGCGCGCGTTCTCCGGAGTGGCGCCGGCCCAGCCTTCGCAGTTCTCGAAGAGCAGGACGATGTCGCCGTCGGCGGCCAGCTTCGCCATCTCGCGGTAGCGGCGCAGGCCCTCGTCGCGCCACTCGCGGTCGTCCGCGCCCGCCTGCATCCAGCCCATCGTGCGCACGAGCCGCGTGCCCGCGCGGCGCAGCCGTGGGATCAGCACGCGCAGGTCGGCCAGGTCGGTCGCGAAATCGCCGGTGATCGGGCGGCTCCAGTTGCCGATCGCGGAGCCGAAGCTGCTGACGCGCAGGCCGGCGGATTCGATCGTGTCCATCGCCCGCGCGAACGCGTCATCCGTCACCGCCGCCGAGCAGACCTGCCGCCCGTCGAGCAGCCGCAGCTCGATCGCCGGCCAGCCTAGGGCGCGTTGCGCGGCCACCTGCCCGGCGATGTCGTCGGCCGCTTCATCGGCCAGGCCGGAGAGGGGGAAGGGGGACATGACCGGAGATTGGCGGGGTGGACGGAGGGAGGGAAGGGGGAAAGCGGCTGGCTCAGCGCCGCAACCATGCGACCGCGGCCGCCTGCTTGGTTTGGTCGGTATCGCCGAAGTAGACGCGCTTGCCTTCCTTCGCCGCCCCCGGGCCGGCCTCCTCCCCGGCGATCCAGAGGGGCAGGTCGCTCGGCAGCGCCGCCAGCAGGCCCGGCAGGTCGAGGTATTTCACCGCGCCCGGCAGGAAGTCCGGATGACGGAAGTCGGTCAGCGAGGCGAAGCGGAACCCTTCCGTATCGAGCGCGAGCGGCGTCGTCCCGAGGTCGAGGGCGGCCAAGGCGGCGGCCGGGGCGGCCGAGCCCCACGCGGCGACCTTCAAGGATCCCCCCAAGGTCGGCAGGCCGTCGCCGAGCGTCGGCTGGCGGACAAAGTCGCAGAGCGTGCGCACGTCATGGGCGCGTTGGACCGGCAGGCTTTCGTTGTAGCCCAGCGTGTAGGCCGCGACCTCGCGGGGCTCCTTCACCTTGCGGGTCTGCGTCACGGCTTCGCCGCCTTGGAGATGGAGGTCCGCTCCGATGACGGCGATCCCTGCGTCGATGAGTTCCTGCACGGCCGGGAGCAGCTGACGCTTCCCGTCCCGCAACCCGGCCTTGCCCGCGCCCGTCAGCCACACCACCGCCGCGCCGGTGGCGTTGACCGGATGCAGCCATTCGACGCGGACCTCCTCCCCGAGCGCGTTGCGGAGCGTGCCCTTGATCTCGAAATGCGTCGACCGCCACTGGGTCGAAGGCTCGAGCAACGCGACCGGCCCCGACGGACGGGCCCGGGCCAGGCTACGCCAGCCCGCCGCGAGCAGGGTCCCGCCCCCGGCGAGGTCCGCCCGCAATTGGGCGGAGGCATCGCGGTCGAACCAGCGGAGCAACCCGCGCTCGAAGTCCGGGTCCGCCGCCGGCGGGGCCGGGTGCGCGGCATCCCAGACCGTCAGCTCGGCCTTGCCCAGCACCCGGTAGTCGCGTTCTTCGATCGGGGAGGGCAGTCCCAGCCGAAAGTGCCGGTTCAGCCACCCGTAGAACGCCCTCCGCGCCGCCTGGTTGTAGTTGTGCGGGGAACTTTCGTCGCGGTGCAGCATGACCTGGTCCGCCGCGCCGAGCCGGGCGTAGTAAGCCTGTAGCTCGGGAAAACCCTTGGTCGCCATCTCCTTCGTCCAGTCGTTCGCCGTCGTCATGCCCTGCGGCTTCGGCGCGAACATCGCCGCGAAGTCCACGTTCCCGCGGCCGAGCCGCAGCAACGAGGCGTTCTCGCAGGTGCAGCCGCCTTGCATCGCGGTCGAGACCATCACCGCGGGGAAGGAGAGCACGAGCCGGTCGTCGAGCGCGGCGAGGATCATCGATTGCGTCCCCCCGCCGCTCGCCCCGGTGATCGCCACGCGCGTCGGGTCCACCTCCGGCAGGCTGAGCACGAAGTCGAGCGACCGCACGTTGTTCCAGGTCTGGAGCCCCATCACGCTCTGCAGCCGGGCTTCCGCCGGCGCGCTGTAGAGCCCCCAGGCCTCCGGCCGGTTCATCTCCGGACGCTGCTTCGCGAAGCGATGCACCACCGCCTCGGAGAATTGCCGCGAGTCCCCGTCGCTCAGGCTGTCCCATTGCCAGACCAGGCAACCCATCCGCGCCAGCTGGACGCACAGCGATTGGAAGCGGCTCTTGCCGCCTTCCGCAAAGGCCTCCTGCCCGGTCTCGATTTCCCGGCGCACATGCTCGGGCGGCTGGTTCAGGAAGCGCGCATCCTTCCAGTGGCCATGGGCGAAGAGCACCGCCGGAATCTTGCCTTGGATCGATTTGGGCCGGTAGAGGTTGCCGGTGACGAAGAAGCCGGGCGCGCTCTCGAAGTACACCTTGTCGATGGTGTAGTCGCCCTGGTCAATCCGCCCGTGGATCACCGCCCGGAGCGGCTCCTTGGTCGGCATGGGGTGCAGGCCGAGCGCGACCGCCACGTCGGTCCGCATGGCGCGGACCTTCTCTGGCGACGTGTCCGCGCGCAGCGGAAAAAACCCGTGCAGGTCCTGCAGCGGGCCATCCCGGACATCCGCCGCGGGGAGGCCGACGGCGCCGGCGAGGAGCAGGAGCGCGAGACGGGGCATGGCGCGTAATCTGAGGCTGTCCGGCCCCGGGGACAACCGGAGAAAACGTCGGCGACGGCCCGGGAGGCCGCGGGCTTGCAACTTCCCGGCCCCCGCGTTGTTTTATGGGTATTATGAACCACCCCGTTCTGCTGGCCTCCCTGCTCGCCGCCGCCACCGTCGTCGCCGCCGACCAACCCGCGGGTCCCCGTCCCGAGCGTGGCCCGGAACCGCGCGGGGAGCGTCGCCCCGAGGGGCAGCCCCAGGGCGGTCAGCCGGTGGTCATCCCCCTGCCGCAAGGCCTGCCGCCCGGCGCCTACATGCTGGTGCCGCTGCCGCAGGCTCCGGGCCAGCCTCAGCCCGGCCGCGGGCCGAACCTCGACCGCCCGAACGTCGAACGCCCGAACCTGGAGCGTCCGAACGTCGTCCGACCCAACGTCGAGCGGGCGAATGGCGAACGCGCCAATCCCGAACGCTCGAACGCGGATCGTCCGAACCCGCAGGCCCGCGAAGGTCAGGGTAATGGTCAGCGCGTTGGTTTCGCCGCCCTGACGCCGGACGAGCAGGCCAAGCTCCGGTCCGCGATGGAGAAGGCCGGTCAGGAGGCCGCCGTGAAGGAAGCCCGCGAGGTCGCGCAGAAGGCGCAGCAGGCGCTCGAGGAGGCCCGCCTCAACGAACGCAAGGCCGCCGAGGCCGCCGCCCTGAAGGCCGACCCCACGTTGGAGCCGGTCCTCGACAAGCTCCGCAAGGCCCAGGCCAACCCGCGCCCGAACGCCCGCGGCAACGAAGGCGGCGACCAGCCGCGCGCCCCGCGCGGCGAACAGCCCGCCCGCTGAGCCCCGGCCGCATGGGCCGCTTCCTGACCCTTTGCCTGGCGCTCGGCGTCGGGCTCCTCGCGTCCGCCGCCGAGGCGCCGAAGCGGATCCTGTTCATCGGGAACAGCTACACCGGCGTGAACCAGCTGCCGACCGTCTTCGGCGAAGTCCTGAAGTCCGCGGGCGCCGGTACGCCCGTCATCAAGTCGTGCACTCCGGGTGGCCAGACCCTGCTGCAGCACTGCACCGTCCAGCCGAAGTCCCTCGCCGCGATCGACGAAGGTTCCTGGGATGTCGTCGTCCTGCAGGGGCAGAGCCAGGAGGCCGCGGTCGCGGAGGTGAACCCGAAGGTCCGGGCCGACTTCCTCGCCGGCGCCCAGCAGCTCTGCGCCCGCGTCCGCGCCAAGAGCCCGCAGGCCCGCATCTATTTCTACGAAACCTGGGCGCGGCATCCCGATTACTGGACGGCCAAGGACTTCAATCCGGCGGTGGGCAAGGATCCCGCCGAGATGCAGGCGCGTCTCCGCAAGTGGTACGGCGAGGCCGCGGCGCTTTGCCGGGCGGCCGGCGTGGTCCCGGCCGGCGACGCTTGGGAACTCAACGACCGGCAGGCGCCCCCGTTGCGCCTGCACCAGAAGGACAACTCCCACCCCGAGTTCGTCGGCACCTACCTCAACGCCCTGGTCTTCTATCGCGTCCTCTATCAGCCCAAGGACCTGAAGGTCGAGTACCGCGGCAAGGCCACCGCCGCCGAGGCCGCCCGCCTGCAGGACCTCGCCGCGCGCGTGCCGGTCGCGGTCCGATGAAGTCGCCCGGCCTGCTGGCTCTCGCCCTGCTGCTGGTCGGTTGCGCGCCGTCCCGCCTGGTCGAGTTGCGTCGCCTGCCCGCGGCGGAAGCGAATCAAGGCGTCGCCGTCGACGCGGAACACTACTACGCGATCGCGGATGCGGCCATCGGCAAGTACCGGAAGACGGATGGCGCCTTGGTCGCGCGCTGGACGGCGCCCGCGGGGTCGGGGATCCGCCACCTGAACGCCGGCGTCGTCGTCGAGGGGCGGCTTTATTGCGCCCACTCCAATTTCCCTCTGAAGCCGGACCAAAGTTCGGTCGAGGTCTTCGATGTCGCCACGCTGGCGCCCGTCGACCGGCACGCCTTCGTCGAACCGCCCGGCTCGCTCACGTGGGCGATTCCTTATGAAGGGGGCTGGCTCGCCTGCTTCGCCCATTATGCGCTCACCAG
>JBIISU010000149.1:0-3870 GCA_044340815.1 Opitutales bacterium
AGTTCGTCGAGTTGACCTTCGACCCAACGGTTCAGCGGCGCGGCGCCCTGGCTGCCCCCGGTGATCAGGAGCAGGCGACCCGTGGCCGGGAAGCCCAGCGTGCGGCGGGCCAGTTCCTTGGCGAGCGGGCGCATCTCGGCCCGCACCGGGTAACCGGAATCATGCTGACGCTCGGCCGCCACGCCGGGGAGCCGGACGCCGGTCGGGAGGTGGACCGAGCGGGCGAAGCGCGCGATGAGGCGCACGGCCTTGCCCGGACGGCGGTTGGCCTCGTGGGCCAGCACCGGGATGCCGGCGAGCCGCGCGGCGAGGGCCGGCCCGACGCTCATGAACCCCCCGAAGCACACGAGGGCGTCGGGCTTGAATTCGCGCAGCAGCGCGCGCGCGGACCAGACCGCGCCGAGGAGCGCGGGGAAGAAACGGAGCTTGTTGAGCAGGCCGGGCCCGAAGCCGCGGCCGCGGCCCGGCACGAACCGGAGCCGGGGATAGTTCGCCGTCATCCGGGCGTCGACCGCCTTGCTGCTCACGATGAGCAGGCACTCGTGCCCTTCGTCGGTCAGCCGCTGGGCCAACGCGATCCCGGGGGCCAGATGGCCGCCGGTGCCGCCGCAGGCGAGCAGCACGCGGCTCATGCGCGCGCCTCCTTGGGCGAGAAGACGGGGCGCGACGCCTCCCGGATGCAGTTGAGGACGAGGCCCACCATGCAGGCCATGACGACGAGGTTCGTGCCGCCGTAGCTGAGGAACGGCAGGGAGATGCCCTTGGTGGGCAGGAGGCCCGTCACGACGCCCATGTTGACGAGCGCCTGGATGACGAGGAAGAGCAAGGCGCCCAGGCCGACGTTGAGGCGGTAGAGGTCCGCGGAATGCCGCAGCGCCCGGTAACCGAGGACGAAGATGACGAGGTAGGTGAGCGCGACGAGGCTGGTGGCGACGAGGCCGTATTCCTCGCCGATGCCGGCCAGGACGAAGTCGGTGTGCGCCTCCGGCAGGTAGGCCCGGCTCTGCAGGCCGAAGCCCGCGCCCTTGCCGGTGAGACCGCCGACGCCGAAGCCCATCATGCCCTCGAACAATTGGTACGCCTCGTCGCCCCGGTTCTGCCAGGGATCGATGAACGAGACGAAGCGGCGGAGCCGGTTGGGCCAGTTGAGGATGAGGATGGTCAGGGCCGTCGCGCCCAGCAGGAGGGCCGGGATGACGTACTGCCAGCGGACGCCGGAGATGAACATCATGACCCCGCCCACCGCCACGCAGAGCAGGATGGTGCCGAGGTCCGGCCCCAAGGCGATGAAGCCCGCGATGGTCAGCACCACGGCGAGCGGCTTGAGGAAACCCTCGCGGCAATCGCGCCAGCCGGCCGGGGTGAAGAGGAACGGCGCGCGGTCGGACAACTGGTAGATCCGGAAGCGCGGCGCGAGCGTGCAGCGCTGCATGCGCGCGAGGAGGTCGGCCAGGACGATGACGAGCGCGAGTTTCCCCAGGTCCGAGGCCTGCAGGCGGAAGAACCCGAGTTCGATCCAGCGCCACGAGCCGTTGACGGAGACGCCGACGCCGGGGATGCGGGCCGCGAGCATGGCGAGGAGCGCGCCGCCGAAGATCCACCACCGGTACTCGCGCACGCGCTCGAGGTTGAGGCGGAAGCAGAGGAAGCCGGCCAGCAGGGCGATCGGGACGTAGATCGCCTGGCGGTCGAACGCGGCGGTGCGGTTGGTGGACGACAGCGAGATGCCGGCGCTATACTGCACCACCAGCCCGAACACGGCGAGGCCCACGGCCAACAGGGCGATCCACAGCGCGTACCCCGCGAGGGCGCCGGGCGGCTCCTGTTTGACCTTGATGACCATACGCGGGGACGGGCCGGAAGGTTACTTCTTGGCCGGGGCGGTCGGCGCGGCCGGCGCGGCCGGGGCGGCCTCCACCGGGGCCGGCGAGGTCGAGAGACGCAGCGGGGCGAACTCCACGGCGGGCGCGGCCGGAGCCCGGGCCGGGGCATTGCTCGGACGGGTCGTGGTCGCCGCGGGCTTGGCGGAGGCGGAACCGGGCGCCGGGATCTTCAGCTTCTGGCCGGCGTACACGGTGGCGTTGAGCGCGATGCCGTTCGCGGCGGCCAGATCCTTGGGGGAGACCTTCTCGCGCAACGCGATGGTCGTGAGGTTCTCGCCCTTCACCACGACGTGGACGCCGCCCGCGCCGACCGCGGCGATCGGGGTGACCTTGGTCGGCGCCGGGGTGGCGACGCGGCCGGTGGTCAGGACGGGCGCGGGCGCGGCGGTCGCGACCGGCAGGCCGGCCGCGGGCGCGGCCAGGCCGGTCGAGCCGGCGGCGCGGCCGCCCGCGGCGTAGGCGACGGGTTCGCCGTCGGTTTCGAGGCCGGTGGTGCTCCGGCACCCGTTGACGCCGACGAGGACGGCGATGACACAGAGGTGCAGGAGCACGACGGCGGTGACGGTGACGATGGGACGCATGGTGGTGACTTGGGTTGGGTTGGTTTTGGTTTGGTTTCTAGGTAGAAAGGGAAACTTAGGCGCGGTTGGCCAAGGCGAGCGCGGCGCGCTCGAAGATGGTGCCGCGCTCGGCGTAGCCGTGGAACTGGTCGTAACTCGAGAAGCCCGGGCTCAGGAGGATGGCGGTCGGGCCGTGCGCGTCCTTGCCGGCCGCGACGACGGCGTCCTGCAGGCCGGCGAAGCACCGGGCCGGGCGACCGAGCTCGGCGAGGTGGCGTTGCAGCTCGGGGCCGGTCTCGCCGATGAGGTAGGCGGCCTCGATGCGCGGGGCGAGGCGCTCGGCGAAGCGGCGGAGGTCCCCGCCCTTCCACTTGCCGCCGCCGATCCAGCGGACGGGGATGGTGAACTGCTCGAGGGCCGCGTAGACGGCGTGGAAGTTGGTGCCCTTCGAATCGTTCCAGTACTCGACGCCCTGGGCTTCGGCCACCTTGCGGAGGCGATGCGGGGCGGCGCGGAAGAGGCGGGCCGATTCCTCGAGGGAGCGCATCGGCAGGCCCTTGGCCTGCCAGTAACGGGCGGCCAAGGCCCAGTTTTCCCGCTGCGGCCAGGACTCGAAGATGGAACCGGCCGGCACGCTGTCGGCGACCTCCGCGCGGGTGGCCACGAGGGCCTCGGCCGGCAATTCGATCCCGAAGGTGCGGGCGAACGCGACGACCGATTCGCCGACGACGAGGACGCCGCCGGGCGGCATGCGCTCGATGAGCCGGAACTTGGCGCGGAAATAACTCTCGAGCTCGCCATGGCGATCGAGGTGGTCCTCGTCGAAGTTGGTCCAGAGCACGGCCTCGGGCGAGAAGTGCCGCAGGTCCTCCGCCTGGAAGGAGCTGACCTCGACGACCGCGAGGAAGGACCCGTTCGAGACGGTGGCGTGCAGGGCCGTGAAGGGCAGGCCGACGTTCCCGCAGGCGATGGCGTCCTGGCCGGCGCGCTTATGGGCGAAGGACAGGAACTCGGTCAAGGTGGTCTTGCCGTTCGTCCCGGTGACGGCGATGGCCGGGCCGGTCCAGAGCAACGCGCCGAAGTCGAGTTCCGCCAGGCACTGCAGGCCGGCGCGCCGGGCGGCGAGCAACCAGGGGTGGGACTGCGCGAAACCCGGGCTGTAGACCACGAGGTCGTGGCGGCTA
This sequence comes from Opitutales bacterium, assembly GCA_044340815.1. GTDB lineage: Bacteria > Verrucomicrobiota > Verrucomicrobiia > Opitutales > UBA953 > UBA953. The sequence continues at coordinate 3,628 of JBIISU010000149.1, forward strand.
GCCTCGTCGGGACCGAAGGTGGGGTTCCCGCCCTGGGCATCGTAGATTACCGAGGCGAAGCCGGCGGCGCCCAAGGTGTCGGCGACGGCGCGCCCGCTGACGCCCGCGCCCAGGATGGCGGCCGGGCGCGTCAGGCGGCGCTTGAGGCTGTCGGGGAAGTCGCTCATCGCAGCTTGAGGGACAGCAGGCCGAGGAGCCCGAACAGGAAGGAGAGGATCCAGAAGCGCGCGACGACCTTGGTCG
>JBIISU010000150.1:0-3860 GCA_044340815.1 Opitutales bacterium
CCGTCGCCAAGGTGGTCCACATGAAGTCGGTGGCCAACCGCGCGGCCTCGCTCGACCAGCCGGTCGGCGAGGAGGGCGACGCCACCCTCGGCGACCTGGTCAAGGACGAGTCCGAGCGCTCGCCCTTCGAATCGCTCCGCACGAAGTCGGACCTCTCCGAGATCGCCGAGCTGCTCGCCCAGCTCGACCCGCGCGAGGCCGACATCATGGTGCTGCGCTTCGGCCTCAACGGGGAGAGCCCGCTCACGCTCGAGGAGGTCGGCGTCCATTTCAAGCTGACCCGCGAACGCGTCCGCCAGCTGCAGCAGTCGGCCTTGATGAAGCTCCGCCGCGTCATGACCGAGCGCCAGCGCCTCCTGACGCCGGACGACGTCCGCCGGAACCAGTTGGCCGACGCCCGGGCGGAAGTGCTCCGCGAATTCTTCCGCTCCAAGGGCATGCAGGTCCCGGAACGGCCAGACCGGAGCGGGCTCTAAGCCTGCCCATTTTTGGCGGACCCTGCCTAAGTTAGGTCGAGGCACGGAGTTTTTTCGGTCATCCGAGCGGTCATCCCGGGATGGCAGGCTCCGTGCTTACTTCTGGGCATGAAGCTGACCGACTACCGCGGGGCCAACCTGTTCGACGAGCTCGTCGACGCCCAAGGCGCCATCCGCCCCTACTACCGCGGCGTGGCCGACAAGCTCGCCGGGCTCGGGCCCGAGGAATTGGGGCACAAGCTCCGCAGCCTCGAGCTGCTGTTCCTCAAGCAGGGCATCACCTTCACGGTCTACGGCGACGAGCAGGGCACGGAGCGCGTCTTCCCCTTCGACCCTTTCCCCCGCGTGATCCCGCACCACGAATGGGAGACGATCGAGGCCGGCTTGGTCCAGCGGATCACGGCGCTCAACCTCTTCCTGTACGACGTCTACCACGAGCAACGCATCATCAAGGACGGGATCGTCCCGCCCGAGGTCGTCTTCGGGGCCTCCCATTACCGCCCGGAATTCGTCGGCGTCTCCGTTCCCAAGGACGCCTACATCCACGTCTGCGGCACCGACCTGATCCGCGACCGCGATGGCCGCTACCTCGTGCTCGAGGATAATGGCCGGTGCCCGTCCGGCGTCTCCTACGTGCTGGAGAACCGCGCCGCGATGAAGCGCGTCTTCCCGCATCTCTTCGGCGCCAGCGGCGTGCGTCCCGTCGATACCTACCCGTCCGACCTGCTGGCCACGCTGCGCCACGTGGCCCCGCGGGAAAACCCGAACCCGAACGTGGTCCTCCTCACCCCCGGGGTGCACAACAGCGCCTATTTCGAGCATTCGTTCCTGGCCCGCCAGATGAGCATCGAGATCGTCGAAGGCCGCGACCTGATCGCGCTGGACGGCTTCGTCTACATGCGCACGACGCGCGGGTTGCGCCAGGTGGACGTCATCTACCGGCGGATCGACGACGATTTCCTCGACCCGCAGGTCTTCCGCAAGGATTCCTGCCTGGGCGTCCCGGGCTTGGTCGATGCGGTCCGGCGCGGCAACGTGGCGCTGGCCAACGCGATCGGCACGGGGGTGGCCGACGACAAGGTGACCTACGCCTACGTGCCGGACATGATCAAGTACTACCTGTGCCAGGAGCCGATCCTCGACCAGGTGCCGACCTACCTCGCGTGGCGGCCCGACGACCTCCGCTACATCCTCGCGAACCTGCCGAAGCTGGTCGTGAAGGCGGCCAACGAGAGCGGCGGTTACGGCATGCTGATCGGGCCCACCGCCTCCGCGGCCGAGATCGAGGAATTCCGCCGCCGCGTCACCGCCACCCCGCGCAACTACATCGCGCAACCGGTGGTGAACTTCTCCCAGCACCCCACCCTCGTCGACGGAGGCCTGGAGGGCCGCCACGTCGACCTGCGGCCGTTCGTGCTCTGGGGCGACACCGTCAAGGTGCTGCCCGGCGGCCTCACCCGCGTCGCCCTCAAGCGCGGCTCCCTCGTCGTGAACTCCTCGCAAGGCGGCGGGAGCAAGGATACCTGGGTTCTCGCCGCATGAGCCCGATGATGCTGTCCCGGGTGGCCGACCACCTGTACTGGATGTCCCGCCAGATGGAACGGGCGGAGAACCTCGCGCGCCTCGTGCGCGTGAGCGAGGAGATGCTGCTCGACGACGAGTCGCTGGGGCGGGGCTCGGCCCAGGAGTACTGGACGCCGGTGCTGGCGGCGACGGCCATGGAGGGCGCCTTCCGCGGGCTCTACCCGGAGCCCCGCCAGGGGGATGCGGCCCGCTTCCTGACGCTGGACCTGCGCAACCCGGACTCCATCCTCTCCTGCATCAAGCAGGCCCGCGAGAACGCCCGTTCGGTGCGCGACAAGATCTCGGACGAGATGTGGACCGAGCTCAACGCCCTCCACATGCTGGTGACCTCCCCCGAAGGGGCGCAGCTCCTGGCGCGGTCGCCGCACAGTTTCTACGAGAAGATCATCGCCTCCTCGATGCTCTTCGACGGCATCACCGAGGCGACGTTGACGCGCGACGAGGGGTGGAACTTCCTGCAGCTGGGGCGGCTGCTCGAGCGGGCCGACATGACCAGCCGCTTCCTGGACATCCGCTCCCAGACGCCGGCCGGCGACTCGGCCCTGGAGTCCCTGCAGTGGGGCGCGGTGCTGCGCGCCTGCAGCGCCCACGCGAGCTACCGCCGCCTCCACGGCGGCGAAATCAGCGTCGAACGGGTGGTCGACCTGCTGCTGTTCTCCAACGAGTTCCCGCGCTCGGTCCGCCACTGCCTGCGCCGGGCCGACGAGGTGCTCCACGACATCTCGGGGACCCCGACGGGCCGCTATTCCAACCCCTGCGAGAAGATCACGGGGGCCTTGCTGGCCCGCTTGAGCTTCGCCGGGCCTGGCGAGGTCATGGCTCGGGGACTCCACGCCTACATCGACGAACTGCAAACCCAGCTGAACGCGGCCGGGCAGGCGGTTTTCGAGATGTACGTGCTCCTGCCGGGCGAGGTGAACCGCCACTTCCCGCGCAATACCCGGACCGACGTCCTCTCCGACTGGCAGCGCGAACAGCAACAACAGCAGCAACAGTGACGGCCGCCCGATGAAGCTCCGTATCCTGCACCGGACCGAATACCGCTACGCGCTGCCGGTGCGGAACAACGTGAACGAGCTGCGGGTGACCCCCCTCAACAACCCCCGCCAGAAGCTCGGCCTGCACCTGATCCGGGTCCTGCCCGCCGTCCGGATGCACCGCTACCCCGACCTCTACCGCAACCCCGTCCACCGGTTCGAGATCGAGGAAGCGCACAAGGACCTCGTCATCGACGTCTCCAGCGTCGTCGAAACGCTTCCGACGCCCGTGGCGGGAGTCCCGACCGACATCCCCTTGGCGGTCCTGCAGGACCCCGAAATCGTCGAAAGTTTCCAGCCCTACCTGCAGTCGGACGGACCCGTCCAGGTCACCCCGGAAATCTGGCGGGCGGCCGTGGACGTCGAGCAGGAACGGCGGGACGTGTTCTCCACCATCCTGGGGCTGATGGAATACGTGCATGCGACCAGCAAATACACCCCCGGAGCGACGCATATCGGGACCACGACGCCGGAGTTCTTCGCCGACCGACGGGGGGTATGCCAGGATTACGCCCATCTGCTGCTGGCCCTGGCCCGCGCGATCGCCCTGCCCGCCCGCTACGTCTGCGGGTACGTCTACGATGCCAAGCGCGGGGATGTCATCGGCAGCCACGCTTCGCACGCTTGGTGCGAGTTCTGGGTTCCCGGCTACGGCTGGCTGGGGGTCGACCCGACCAACAAGCGGCTGATCAACGAGGCCTACGTGGCCTCGGCCGTGGGCCGGGACTACCGCGACGCCACCCCGGTCAGCGGGACCTACTGG
>JBIISU010000011.1:0-13258 GCA_044340815.1 Opitutales bacterium
CCTTGCCCGCGGTGCCATCCATCGCGATGTCGCCGGCGCGGAGGACCTCCTGGGCGAGGAGTTGCGCGCGTTCGGTGACGCGGATGGGGTTTACGGGAGCCAAGGGAAGGCGCCGAAGTTGGGCGGGCGTTTCTCGTTCCAGGCCTTGCGACCCTCGTCGCCTTCTTCGGTGAGGTAGTAGAGCAGGGTGGCGTTGCCGGAAAGTTCCTGGATGCCGGCCTGGCCGTCGAGTTCGGCGTTGAAGGCCGACTTCAGGCAGCGGATGGCGAGCGGGCTCTTGGTCAGGATCTCGCGGGCCCACTGCACCCCCTCGGCGTCCAACTGCTCGTACGGGACGACGGTGTTCACCAGCCCCATCTCGAGCGCCTGGCGGGCGTCGTACTGCCGGCAGAGGTACCAGATTTCGCGCGCCTTCTTCTGGCCGACGATGCGGGCGAGGTAGGAAGCGCCGAACCCACCGTCGAAGCTGCCCACCTTGGGGCCGGTCTGGCCGAAGACCGCGTTGTCCGCGGCGATCGTCAGGTCGCAGATCACGTGCAGCACGTGGCCGCCGCCGATGGCGAAGCCGGCGACGAGCGCGATGACGACCTTGGGCATGGAACGGATCAGGCGCTGGAGGTCGAGGACGTTGAGGCGGGGCACGCCGTCGCCGCCGATGTAGCCGCCTTTCTTGTCCCCGCGGATCTTCTGGTCGCCGCCCGCGCAGAACGCGAACTTGCCGTCATGCTGGGGGTTGGCGCCGCGGAGCAGCACCACGCCGATGCGGGCGTCATCCCGGGCGTCGGCGAAGGCCTTGAGCAGCTCCGCCACGGTGTCGGGCGTGAACGCGTTGCGCCGGTGCGGGCGGTTGATGGTCACCCGGGCGATGCCCTCGGCCTTCTCGTAGACGATGTCCTGGAACTCGCCGGCTCGCTCCCATTGGATGGCGGACTGCATGCCGCCAAGATGCAGGAGCCGCCCGCGATTTCCAACGATTAAGCGACGGGATGCTTGAAAAACGCGGAACAACGCCACACTTTCGTCCCATGGCCAGCCTCACTCCCGCCCAAACCGCCCAAGTCGCTTCCTGGGTCGCCGCCGGTGCCACGCTTTCGCAGGTCCAGACCCGGCTCGCCGCCGAACTGGGCATCACGATGACCTTCATGGATGTCCGCTTCCTCGTGGATGACCTGAACCTCACCCTGATCGAGAAGGAGGAGCCGAAGAAGCCCGAGGAGGCGGCCACCGAGGCCGCCCCGGCCGAAGCCGCCCCCGCCGACCCGGCGGCCGCCCCCGCGACCGGCGGCGCGGTGACCGTCGAGGTCGACACCATCGCCCAGCCGCACGCCATGATCAGCGGCAACGTCACGTTCTCCGACGGCCAGAAGGCCGATTGGTACATCGATCACCAGGGCCGTCCCGGCATGACCGCCCGTGTGCCCGGCTATCGCCCGACGCAGCCGGACATCGTGGAGTTCCAGACGAAGCTCGACGTGGCGCTGCGCCAGGCCGGCTACTGATCAGCGCGACTTCAGGATCGCCTCGGCCAGCACGAAGTCGGACGGACGCGTCAGCTTCAGGTTGACCGTGGTGTTCTCGACGAGGGACACGTCTTGGCCGACGTATTCCACGGCGGAGCTGTCGTCGGTGACCTTGCGGCCCAACATGGCGACCTTGCGGTAGGCGCGGAGGACGGTGGCCGTGCGGAAGACCTGCGGGGTTTCCGCGGTCCAGACCAGCCCGCGGTCCGGCGACGCCTCGACGGAGTCCGAGTCGCCCTTGGCGATCTTCACGGTGTCGGCCGAGCGGCCGGCGAGGATGGCCGCGCCGGTGGCCCAGGCCTTGGCGCGCACCTTGCGGATCGCCTCGTCGGTGACCAGGGGGCGAGCGCCGTCATGGATGTGCACCAGTCCGGTATGGCCTTCGCAGGTCTGGAGCGCCGCGTAGACCGAGTCCTGGCGCGATTCGCCGCCGCTCACGAACTGGATCAGGTGGTCCGGCATCGGGTGTTCGGCGAGCTGCAGCCGCAGGCGCGCGAATTGGTCGCTGTCGCGGTAGGTGATGATGACTCGGCCGATGAGGCCGGTGTTGAGGAACGCCCGGAGCGAGTGGATGAAGACCGGCGTGCCCGCCAGCGTCGCCGTGATCTTGTCGTCGACGACGGACTGCATCCGGCGCGCGGAGCCCGCGGCCAGGAGGACCAAGATGTCGTCGCCGCGGTTCAGCACTTACTTGGCTTCGCCGATCTCCCGGCGGATGCTCAGGGTTTTGCCGGCGGGATCCTTGTCCTTGAGGATGGGACGTCCCACGACGATGAAGCTGGCGCCCGCGGCCGCGGCCTGCGCCGGGGTCATCACGCGGTTCTGGTCGTCGCCGGCGGCGTCGGGGTAGCGGATGCCGGGGGTGACGAGCGCCGGCCCCGGCCCGAGGTCGGCGCGCAGCACCGGAAGCTCGAGCGGGGAGCAGACGAGGCCATGCGAGCCGGCCTGGATGGCCATGCGGCCCAGGAGCCGGACTTGTTCCTCGGGCGTCCGTTGGACACCGATGGCGTTCAGCTGGGCTTGGTCCATGGAGGTCAGGACCGTGACGGAGAGGAGTTGGCAGTCCGGCAGGGCGATGTCGGCCGCCTCGCGGGCTCGGGCGATCATCTCCGGACCGCCGGCGGCGTGGAGGGTGAGGAGGGAACAGGGACGCCCCTTGAGGCTCTTCACCGCCGAGGCGACGGTGTTGGGGATGTCATGCAGCTTGAGGTCGAGGAAGACCTTGAAGCCCAGGGCATGGAATTCGTCGACGATGCCCGGACCATGACGCGTGAAGAGTTGCAGGCCGAGTTTCACCCAGGCGAGGTTGCCGGCCAAGGGACGAGCCAAGGCCAAGGCTTCCTCCTTCGTTTCGACGTCGAGGGCGAGGATCAGGCGGCAGCCGGCGGACATGCGCTGGGTCTAGGGGCGTCGGGGCAGTGTCGCAAGTTAAGATAGCGAAGACGGGGGTTAGGGGATGGCGGTCAGCGGTTGGCGGTTCGGGGGCCGCAAAGAGGACCCAGCCTTGTCCGCTAACCCCTAACCGCTAACCGCCACCCCCTTTCTGCCGTGCGCACCTATTTCTTCGTCTGGGTCGTGCTGGGGAGCTTCGACACGCCGTTGGTGAACGGCCTCGTCGGCTGCTTGCCGAGGAGGTGGAGGTCGAACCACTCCAGCATACGCTGGCCATCCTCGCCCATCTCCTTCCAGCCGCCGTGGCCCGCGCCCTCGCGGATCAGGACCTCGCACGTGGCGCCGGCGGCGGCGGACTTCGCCTGGAAGCGGGTCGCCTGGGAGTGGTGGACCAGCACGTCGTTATCCCCTTGCACGATGTAGATCGGGGGCTGCGACTTCGAGATGTGGTTGATGGGGGAGAGCGCCTTGCCCATCGCGAGCATGCCCTCGGGGGTCTCGATCTTCGGACCGAAGGCCGGCTTGCGCGTGGCGAGCGGGCCGACGCCGTTGAGGCCGTCGTTCTCGTTGATCCAGCTGATGAAGTCGGTCGGCGGGTAGAAGCAGGCCACGGCCTGGACCTCGCTGCCGATGCGACCGAAGCCGTCGGCGGCCTTCGGGTCGCCGGGCTTGCTCGTGAGCGCGAGCATCAGGGAGAGGTGCCCGCCGGCGCTGCTGCCCGTGACGCCGATCTTGTCGGGCGCGAAGCCATAGGTCCCGGCGTAGGCGCGGGCGACGCGGACCGCCCGCTGGACGTCCGTCACGATTTCGTCGATGTGGAAGCGCGGCTGCGAACCGTGGACGACCACGAAGGTCGTGTAGCCGTGTTTCGGCCAGCCGCCGTCGCCGATGCCCGAGTGGTTGGAGTTCCAGCCGCCGCTCACGAGCTTGATGATCGCGGCGCCATTGGGTTTCGCCGGCTGGAAGACGTCCATCGTCAGGACGAACCCGTCGCGCTTCTGGTAGATGACGTCGCGGACGCGGGTGACCTCGGGCGCTGGTTGGGCGGAAGCGAGACCGAGGGAGAGGAGTAGGGCGAAGAAGGCGCGCATGGGGTTGACCATGGGACACCGCTTTCGGCCGGAAGTTGCGGGCAGGCCGCTCAGGCGCGGAACTTGATGACCACCTTGAGCACCGTCGTCGGCTTGCCGGCTTGCACGCCGGGCTGGTGGCCGTCTTGCGGGAGGAAGACCGTGAAGAAACCCGGTCGCAGGTGCAGCCGGGTCGTCGGTCCCGCGGGATGGGCGTACTTTGCGACATCCTTGGCGGCCTGGTAGGGCTCGGTCACCGTCAAGGCCCGGACGTCGGTATGGCCGCAGATCTCCTCGCCCGCGAACACGACCTGGATGTCGCCATGGACCTCGTGGGCTTCCCACTTCTTCTCGGCGTCGGGTTTGGTCTCGTAGCGTTGCACGCCCGCGGTCAGGCCGGGGCCATCGATCTCATATTTCCCATCCGGTGTCGACGGGTCGAACGCCCGCAGCCAGGCGAAAGCCTTGGGGAAATCGGGGTGCAATTTCTCGTAGGTCGCGGAGTGGGTAAGGAGGTCGTGGATCATGGAGGGATGTGGGGGTAGGGCCAGGGACAGGGCTAGGGCCAGGGGCAGGGCCAGGGCCAGGGCCAGGGCTAGGGACAGGGCCAGGGTCAGGGTATTGAGGGTTGGGGGTTGAGTTCGAAGTTAAAGTGCAACGTCTGAAAATGGGTTGAGTAGCCCCAGCCCCAGCCCCAGCCCCAGCCCCAGCCCCAGCCCTTCAGGCATTCTCGACATCCTCCGAACTGAGTTCGATGGGTTTGGCCGAGCCGAGGAGATCGAGGAGGACGGCGATGCGTTTCTGCGGACCGTGCAGGCGGAGGACCTCGCCTTCGGAACCCGCGAAGATGCCGCGGATGATGCGCACCTTGCCGCCGACTTGCGGCTCCTCGTCGAGCAGGGACAATGTCGCGTCCGGACCCAGCTCCAGGAGGTCGGCGATCACCTTGGGGGCGACCTCCACCGCGCGGCCGCCTTGGGTGACGAGGTGCAGGACGCCGCGCGTGCCGCGGACCGAGGCCGTCAGTTCGGCCGGGTCGAAGCGCAGGAAGAGGTAGCCGGGGAAGAGCGGTTCGACCACGACCTTGTTCTTGTCATGCCCGCGCCGGGTCCGGCGTACCCGCGGCAGGACCACTTCGACGTCGCCCAGCGCCCGCAGGTTGCGCACCGCCACGGCTTCCTGCCGGGGCCGGGATTTCACGCAGAACCAGGCGGACGCCGGGACGTCGGTCATGCGGTCTCGAGGGGCGGGCGGTTACGCGCGGGCAGCCAGCCGAGCGCGATGATCGCCAGCTGGGAGGGCATGAAGACGAGGTAGAGCCAGAAGAAGCCGGACTCCGTGAAGCCGTAGCTGTGGAGGCCGACGCCGAGGAGGTTCGTGCCGAACCACGACCAGGCGGTCACGATGTTGCCGAAGACCAGCAGCTGCATCAGGCCTTCGCGGCGGACGAGTCCGCCCCAGCGGGCGTGCAGGCACACGGCGCACCAGAGGACGATGAGCACCGCGCCGTTCTCCTTGGGGTCCCAGCCCCAGAAGCGGCCCCAGCTCTGGTCGGCCCAGATGCCGCCGAGCATCGTGCCCACGAAGCTGGCCAGGGTGGCGAACGCGAGGATGCCGTAGGCCGCCCGGCTGACGCTGTCGCCGGCGGCGTAGTCGGCCTTGATGGCGCGCAGGACCAGGTGGAGCCCGCCGAGGATGCCGGCGACGAAGGTCGCGGAATAACCCAAGGTCACGATTGTCACGTGCGTCGCCAACCAGAAGTTCGAGTCGAGGACCGCGCGGACGCTTTCGAGGTTGTCCTCGCCCGAGAGGCCGAGGTTGTGGGCCACCAGCAGCGAGAGGAAGCCGCAGAGGCCGGCCGCGCCGGCGCCGATGCCATTCTTCCAGAAACGTTCGAGGATGAGGCCGAGCGCGACGCCGCCCCAGGCGACGAAGATGCCGGAGGAATAGAGGTTCGTCACCGGCGGGCGCCCGTGCAGCCACATGCGGTAGAGCAGGGCGGCGGTGTGCAGCGCGAACAGGATCCAGAGCGCGATGGCGCCCCAGCGGCGCAGGCCCTCCTTGCCGGTCGCCCAGTAGATGAGGATGGCCAGCAGCGCGGCGAAGTAGGCCTGGAGCAGCAGGTAGAAGGCTTGGAGGCGCCCAAAACCGGCCTCGGCGGCCACGTGGTCGCTCCAGGTGCCGGCCAGCGAAGCGCGTAGGGCGGTCGCCTCGCGCAGGCACGCGTCGTTGTCGCCCTTGCGCCAGGCCGTGCAGAAGTTCGCGTAGCGGGTGACCGCGCCCTCGGGGCCCAGCGCGTCGCGGCGGGTGGCGTCGCGTTGGATCGTGCCGAGCAGGGCCGCGCCGAGGTTGTCCCACTCGTCGAGCGAGCCGGCTTCCTTGGGCGGGACCAGGCGGATGGTGCCTTCCCGGGCGAAGTTCTGGTAGCGCTCGACGAGCGAGCGGACGGTCTGTTGCAGCTCCTGGTCGATGGCGGGCGCGGCGCCGGTCTGGGCATCGCGGTTCTTCGCCATCTCGGTGAGCACGCGGTTGATGGTCATGAACCAGGCGCGGTATTCCTGCTGCGGCTCGATCTCGGGCGGAAGGTCGCCGGGGATGAAGGCCATGCTGAGCGCGGCGTACTGGCGCGCGGCCGTCTCGAGCTGGATGATGGCGCGGTCTTCGGCGTCGCGGTCGGCCTGCGGGCGGTTGCGGGCCTTGTCGGCCGCCTCGGAGATCGCCTTGCTGTGCTTCAGGACGTCGTCCCAGCTCACGAACTTCGTCAGCTCGGGGTCGCGGCCGGCCAGCTTGAGGACCACCGGGTTGTCCACGCGGAAGGTCGGCAGGTGCCGGGCGACGTGCGCGCGGAAGGCCACTTCGATCAGCCAATCGACCGAGCCGAGCGTGCCGCCCTTGAGCGGCAGCGGCCGGGCCTCGAGCGCGTCGAGCACGGCCTTGTTGTCCTTCAGGCCGGGCAGGGTGCGGAAGATTTCCGCCCGCTGGGCCTCGGTCCAGGTCGAGGGCTTCTGGCCGAAGGCGACCTTCTCGATCCCGGCCAGGGAGAGTTCGCGGCGCGCGCGCATCTGCAGCAGGGAGCCGCTGGCCAGCGTCTCGATCGGTTGGACGCGGCCGCCGCTCTGCACCGGGATCTCCCCGAACACGCGGCTATCCCAGGTGGAGTCCGCGGCCTGCGCGGGCAGGACGGCCAGCAGCAGGGCGGCCGCGGTGGCGGCGGTCTTGCCGCGCCCGCCGATGAAGCGGGCGAGCGAGAAGCCGAACTGCCAGAGCAGCCCGATCGACATGATGAGCACGGAAGCGTAGGGAATCCAGGCGCCGGGATTGCGGACGACCTGCAGCACGGTGATATCCTTGCCCTCGCGGGAGTTGCCGAAGCTCGATTGGAAGAGCGTGGCGCCGGCATGGCGCAGGGGCTGGTTCATCGAGATCACGAAGTTGCGGAGGGTGACGCCGTCCGCCTCGACCGTCACGTCGCTCGCGAAGCGCTTCGGGGTGTTCGTGCCCGGGTACTTCTCGTGGGTGAAGGCGTTGAGCTTGACCGAGAACGGGTGGTAGACGCGGGCGCGTCGCAGGGCGACCTCGTAGGCGCGGCCGGCGTGCTCGAAGCCCTGGGGGCCGAAGGATTCCGCGAGGGCGGCGGAGACGACCCAGCGGCCGAGCTCGACCTGCCCGGCGCCGAGCACCGTCACCAGCGCGAGCGGCGCGTTCGGGTTGTTGTCGTCGAAGCTCTCCGGTTGCGGCTTGAAGGCGAGCTTGGAGGTCGACCCGATGCCCTTGGTCACGTCGATGGCCTGGCCGTCGGTCAGTTGGGATTGCGCGCGCAGGGTCGCGTTGCGGTGGTAGGCGTCGACGCGCAGGGTGAGGCCGGGGGCGGCCTCGAAGCGGGTGTCCTTGGCCAGCAGCGCGTCGGGGATGGCGGTCACCTGGTCGGTGCCTTTGCCGGTCTTCGCGATCAGCACCAACTCGAACTCGCGGAACGCCTCGGAGTAGTCGCGGCTTTCGCCTTCCGGGATGATCATGGCCGATTCCTCCTGGTAGAGGGCGGTCACGAACCCGCCGGCCAGCAGCAGCAGCAGGCCCCCGTGGATCATGCCCATGCCGAGGTGGCGGAGGCCGCTCTTGAAGTGGCGCAGGTGCGCCAGCGTGAGGTTGAGGATGAGCAGTGCGCCGAGCAGGAAGCCGCCGGGCAGGGGGATGCGCGCGACCGCGGTGTCATCGAGCGGGTAGAAGCAGACCCAGGAGCCGAAGTAGGCTTTTTGGATATGCCAGACGCCCCAGTGGACCTGCTCCAGCGTCCCGAGGAACACCAGCAGGATGGAGAGGATGAGCAGCGTCACCGTCAGCCGGAGGCCGGCCAAGGTGTCCAGGAGTCGTCGCCCCGTGTCGGCCTTCGTCTGGAAATCGTCGTTCACGGCAGCTTGGATTGGGCGAGGAACTTCGTGAAGGCGTCGGCGTGGGCCTGCACCGCGGGCGTTTCGCCGCTCAGTTTGCAGAACCAGGTGGAGCCGTTCTTGGGCACGAGGACGGCGTCGGTGCACTTCGCGCCGTCGCCGGAGACCATCACGAAGCGCTGGCCCTCATCCGCGCCCACCTTGCCGGGTTTCGCGGCGGCGAGGATGTCGGCCTCGCTGGCCGGGGGCAGGCCGATCTGGCCGCGCCAGCGGTTCACGTTGGCGGTGAGTCCGCCGACGTTGCCGGGGAAGACGGTCACGGCGAGCTCGGCCTTGGTGCCGTTGGGGCCGGCGATGGTCCAGCTGCCCTTGCGCATGGCGTTGGGCGGACCGACCGTCCATCCCTCCGGTAGGGCGGCCCAGGTGGGCTGCCCGGCTTGCGCGGCCTCCGCCTGCATCGCGGGTGTCGCCTGCATCGCGGGTCGCGGCGCCGGTGCCGCCGCCGGTGCCGCCGCGACGGCTTCCTTGGCCGCGGGCGGGTCGGACTTCACCTCGTAGGTCGAGACCTTGGGGGTGGGCCGGCAGCCGGCGAGGAGCACGGCGGCGGCGAGGAGGGAGGGGAGTCGCATGAAGTAAAAGTTGGGTGGGGTCACTTGTTGGCTTTCTTGCCGGCCTTCTTGGCGGGGGACGTTTCGTCCTCGGCCACCTTGCCGGTCTTGGTGCGTTCGACGTATTTTTCGTCGCGCGGCTGGATGATTCCCTTCTGGACCAGCTCCGCGACGCTCATCTCGCCGACCGGTCCGCAGTGCGCGACCCAGCGGTCGCACTCGGCGCGCAGTTCGGCGAGCTTGGCCGCCTGGGCGGGGTCCGCGGCGAGGTTCCGCACTTCCCATGGATCCGAGACCGTGTCGTAGAGTTCCTCGGGGGCGCGCTGCGGGTTGAAGTAAAGGGCCTGCACCGGCGTCAGCGTGCCGGCGGCCTGGGCCTTGCGGAGCGCCTGCATGGTCTGACCGACTTCCTGGTAGGCGACCCGGCCGGCTTCGTCGACGCCCGGCGCCTGGTTGCGGACGTAGCGGTAGCGCGCGTCGCGCACCGAGCGGACGCGGTCGAAGCTCTCGTCCATGTAGTCGCGGAACGCGTAGACGTACTTCGGCGGGTTGGCCGCGGTGGGCAGGAAGCAGTGGCCATCGTATTCCTTGGGCACCGGGGCGCCCGCCAACGTCAGGGCGGTCGGCGCGAAGTCGATCCAGCTGGCGAAGTCCTCGCGGACCGTGCCCGGCGCGATCTTGGCGGGCCAGCGCACGATGAGCGGCACGCGCGTGCCGGTGTCCTTGGGGGATCGTTTGTAGCGCGGCATCCCGCGGCCATGGTCGCCGGTCAGGATGACGATGGTGTTCTCCTCGAGGTTGTTCTCCTTCAGCCAGCTGAGCACGCGTCCCAGGGTGTAGTCGACGGCCGTGACGAGCTCGTGGTAGTGCGCGACCTCGCGGCGGACCTCCGGGGTGTCGGGGTAGAAGGGCGGCAGTTCGACCTTGGCCGGATCGCGGCGGTCGGCGGGCTTGAGGGCCGAGGTGTTGCGCGCATGGGCGTCGTCGCCGGCGCGGACCTGGCTCTCATGGCTGACGGCGTCGTTGATGTAGGCGAAGAACGGCTGCTTGGGCGGCGCGGTCTTGGTCGCGGGCCGGTTGCCGTAGTTCACCAGGAGCTCGCGGGAGTCCGCCAGGTTGCGTTCCCGGATCCCTTGGAAGTCCGTCTTGCCCGGCCACATCACGTGGTAGCCGGCTTCCCGGAGTTTTTCGGTGAAGGGCGCCGGCGGGTTGATCACCTTGGAGCGCATGTTCTGCCCACCCCAGGTCAGCGGGTAGATGCCCGAGACCATCCCGCTCCGGGAAGGGGCGCAGACCGCGCAATGGGTGAAGGCCCGGGTGAAGAGCGCGCCCTCCCGGGCGAGCCGGTCCATGTTGGGGGTGATGGCGTCCTTGCAGCCGTAGGCGCCGGTGTCGGGCCCCATGTCCTCGCCGATCACGAGGACGATGTTCGGGCGGGTCTCGGCGGCGCCGGCGAGGGCGGCGACGAGGACCAGGAATAGCATGGCGAAGCGACGGGTCATCAGGTTGAGACAGGAGCCTCCGCCCATGGTTGCGGCCTATCCCGCCAAGGCAAAAAGAAAGGACGCATTCTGCGTCCTTTTCGTGGGGTTATTAGGCCGTCGTTCAGTCGGTGAAGCGGAACAAGGCCACGTCGCCATCCTTGAAGAGGTAGGACTTGCCTTCGAGGCGGTAGCGACCGGCGTCGCGGGCGGCGGCGACCGAGCCGTTCTTGACCAGATCCTCGTAGGAGACCACCTCGGCCTTCACGAAGCCTTTCTCGAAGTCCGTGTGGATGACGCCGGCGCACTGCGGCGCGGTCATGCCGTGGCGGAAGGTCCAGGCGCGGACTTCCTTCTCGCCGGCCGTGAAGTAGGTGGCCAGGCCCAGCAGGTGGTAGGCGCCGCGGATCAGGGCGGAGACGCCGGAATCGGTCACGCCGAGGGACTGCAGGAATTCGGTGGCCTCGGCCGGGGAGAGGTCGCACAGCTCGGCCTCGACCTGGGCGCAGATGACGACGTGCTCGCAGCCGTGGCGCTGGCCGATGAGCTGGGCGACGGCGGCGACGTGGCGGTTCTTGGACGGGTCGGCGAGGTCGGACTCCGAGACGTTGCAGGCGAAGAGGACCTTCTTCGAGGAGAGCAGGTTGTAGGTGCGGAGGCGGGCGCGCTCGTCGTCGGTGACCTCCAGCGACGAGGCCGGCAGGTTCTCGTTGAGGTGCTTCACCAGCTTGGCGAGCAGCTCGACGTTGGCGATGGCGTCCTTGTCCTGGCTGCGGACCTTCTTCTGGTTGCGGTCGAGCTGCTGCTCGGCGGACTGGATGTCGGCGAGGATGAGCTCGGTCTCGATGACGCCGATGTCGCGGACCGGGTCGACCTTGCCCATGCTGTGCACGATGTCGTCGTTGTCGAAGCAGCGCACGACGTGGATGATGGCGTCGCACTCGCGGATGTTGGAGAGGAAGTCGTTGCCCTTGCCTTCGCCCTTGGACGCGCCCGCGACGAGGCCGGCGATGTCGACGATGTCGATGGTGGCGGGAATGACCACCTTGGTGCCGGCGATCTTCTGCAGCGCGATCATGCGGTCGTCGGGCACCAGGACGACGCCCACGTTGGGTTCGATGGTGCAGAACGGGTAGTTGGCCGCCTCCGCCTTGCGGGAGCGGGTCAGCGCGTTGAAGAGGGTGGACTTGCCCACGTTGGGGAGTCCGACGATGCCGGCCTGGGTCTTTGCCATGGAAAGGGCAACGTGGGCATCCGCCTCCCCAAGGTCAAGAGCCGGGAGGGCGGGGCGGCAGGGCCTGGGCCGCCCGGGTCAGGTCCGTCGACGGCAGGACGGCTTCATCGCGCGGACCCGGCCGGCCGCGCAGGACCTCGGCGATGGCGACGCGTCCATCGAGGCGGGCCACCTTGAGCCAACCGGTCGGCCGGAGTTCCGCGTCGCGGGTGACGATGAATTCCTCGCCCCGCAAGGCGTGCCCCAGGTCGAGGGCGACGACGCGCCAAACCGAGCTCGGCTGGCCGGGCGTCAGGCGACCCACCGGCAGGTTCCGGGAGGCGCCGGCGGGACGGGCGAAGGGGTTGGCCAGTGCGACCGGGTCGGCCGCCGGGGCGGACGATCCGGCGCAACCCGCCAGGAGGGCGCCGGCGAGCAGTCCGGCGAGCCGCCTCATCCGCGGGGCGGGAGCGGGCCGTCCTGCGGCTTGTTCATGAAGGCCTCGAGGGCGCCGCCGGAGGGCACGTTGCCGCTGAGCGGGCCGGATTCCTCGGCTTCCTTGTCCTCGTCGGAGATGAACTGGTCGAAGCCGGGGCCGGAGGTGTCGAGCTCGCCCTCGAACATGCCCTGCAGCTGGCGCATGCGCGTCGGGTGGCGCATCTTGCGGAGCGCCTTGGCCTCGATCTGGCGGATGCGTTCGCGGGTCACCTTGAAGTGGCGGCCGACCTCCTCGAGGGTGCGCTGCACGCCGTCGAGCAGGCCGAAGCGCAGGATGAGGACCTCCTTCTCGCGTTCGGCGAGGGAGCGCAGCACGAAGTCGATCTTCTCGCGGAGCAGGCGGGTGGAGGCGGTGTCCGACGGGTTCTCGGCCGACTTGTCCTCGATGAAGTCGCCGAGCGAGGTGTCCTCGCCGTCGCCGACCGGGGACTGGAGCGAGATCGGCTGCTGCGCCATCTTCATGATCTGCTGCACGCGCTCGATGGGCATGTTCATCTCGTTGGCGACCTCCTCGGCGGTGGGCTCGTGGCCGAGCTCCTGGGTGAGCTGCTTCTGGACCTGCATGACCTTGTTGAGCGTCTCGATCATGTGGACCGGGATGCGGATCGTGCGGGCCTGGTCGGCGATGGAGCGGGTGATGGCCTGGCGGATCCACCAGGTGGCGTAGGTGGAGAACTTGTAGCCGCGGCGGTACTCGAACTTCTCGACCGCCTTCACGAGGCCCATGTTGCCTTCCTGGATGAGGTCGGTGAACAGCAGGCCGCGGTTCTGGTATTTCTTGGCGATGGAGATGACGAGGCGGAGGTTATGCTCCACCATCTCGGTCTTGGCGCGCTGGGCCTCGTCGAGGTGCTTGCGCACGTGGCGGCAGACGTCGACCAGTTCCTGCGGCGACAGGCGCCAGCGGAGCTCGATCTCGCGGGCGCGGGTCACGGAGATCTCGGCCTTGACGGCCTTCTTGGCGCGGACCGGGCCGCGGTTGACGAAGGCCGGCTGCAGGAGGTTGCGGGCGTCCTCGAGGTCGCTCTTCACCTCGGGCGTCTCGAGCCACTCCTCGAAGAGCTTCATCTTGAAGCAGAACTTGCGGA
>JBIISU010000151.1:0-3848 GCA_044340815.1 Opitutales bacterium
GTCTCCGAAGTCGTCGAGACGTCCGCCTCCGCCCTCGGCGGTAAGGCGACCCGCACGCAGCTCAAAGTCTGGCCGATCGGCAAGTCGGGCCCGGCCTTCGACCTTCTGCTCTACACGCCCAACGCGGCGAAGGGTCCGGTGCCCGTCTTCCTCGGGCTCAACTTCGGCGGTAACCACACCACGGTCGAGGACCCGGCCGTGCGCCTGCCGTCAACTTGGGTTTCGAAGCAGTGGGCATCGATCGATGGTTCCAACCGCGCTACCGAGAAGGGGCGCGGCGGCCAGGCTTCCCGCTGGCAGGCCGAGGCCTTGATCGCGCGCGGCTACGGCCTCGCGACCGTCTATTGCGGCGACTTCGAACCCGACTTCCCCGAAGGGTGGAAGCAGGGCTTCCGCGCGGCGCTTTCGCCCGCAGGCGCGAACACCGTCTGGAAGGACGGCGACTGGGCGTGCATCGGCGCGTGGGCCTGGGGTCTCTCGCGTTCGCTCGATGCGCTCGAGAAGCTCCCCGCGGTCGACGCCAAGCGCGTCGCCGTGATCGGCCACTCGCGGCTCGGCAAGGCCTCGCTCTGGGCCGGCGCGCAGGACGAACGGTTCGCCCTCGTCATCTCGAACGAGTCCGGTTGCGGCGGCGCCGCCCTCGGTAAGCGCATCTTCGGTGAGACCGTCGGCATCATCGCCGGCGCCTACCCGGGTCGGGGCTTCCCGCACTGGTTCACCGCCCGCTACGCCACCTTCGCGGAGAAGGAGCACCTGATGCCCATCGACCAGCACCACCTGCTCGCCCTCGTCGCCCCACGGGCGCTTTACGTCGCCAGCGCCGTCGAGGATCGCTGGGCCGACCCCAAGGGCGAATTCCTCGGGGCTCTCGCCGCGGATCCGGTCTTCAGGCTCCTCGGCCAGCCCGGACTCGGTACGGACGTCTACCCCGCCGTCGGCCAGCGGGTGGGCAAATCCATCGGCTACCACGTCCGTGCCGGCAAGCATGACGTCACCCTGGAGGATTGGCAGGCCTACCTGGACTTCGCCGACCGGGTGATGCCCGCGAAATGAGCGCCGGTGCCCAATTGTAGTATCGTCAAACGGCCCAGACTCCCTCATTTTCAGGCATCTTCCCCGGCATGAAAAAGTTCCTCGTCCTCCTTGCCCTTGGTTGCGCCGCGTTCGTCGACGCCGCCGATACGCCCGGAAGTTCCTCGCGAACCTGCCGCTTGCTCTATGTCCAGGCGCCGTTCGACGCCCCGGAAAAGGTGGTCTTGGTCGTCGGCAAGGACACCACCGACATCGACCTGCCCCGTCTCTGCATCTCCAACGCTCGGGCGAAGTTGCCGGCGGGCCCCGCCCGGGTCTATGCCACGACCAAGGCTCCCACCAAGGAAGAACCGCTACCGCCCAATACGCCGTTCGTCGACATCCCCGAGACGATGGGTGATGCGCTCATCGTGCTGCTCCCGACCGGTCAGCCCGGCCCGCTTTCCTTCATCATGCTCCCGGTGGAGTTCAACAAGGCCCGCGCGCCCGAGGGTTCGGTGATCTGGTTCAACCTTTCCGATCGGATCATCTACGCGAAGCTCGGCAACGCCGGCGTCACGGTCAATCCGAAGGGCTCCGCCCTCAGCATGCCGACGGTGGGGATCGATGAGCCTTATGTGGTCTACGTGGATGCCTCCCCGGTTCCGCCGGAGACCGAGACCGTCCCCGTGGTGCGTGGGAGCTGGGTCAAGGAGGCGCGCATGCGCAACCTGCTCTTCATTGTGCCGGACCCCACCCGCACCGTGCCGCGCATCCTCTCGATTCCCGATCGCCTCGACCCCGAACCCGACCTGAACGCCAAGGGCGCCAATGGTAAGCCGGCGCCGAAGCCCGCACCCAAGCCGAAGGAAGAGAAGAAGGAAGCGACGCCGGCCGCCAAATAGGTCGGGTTGAAGAGGGGAAGGGTTGACTACCGGACCAGCCCTCGGCTTGTATCGGGTCAGGTACCCGTATTTCAATGGATAGAATTCTGGCCTCCGAAGCCGGCGATTTGGGTTCGAATCCCAACGGGTGCACCACTTTGAGGCGAACGCGGTTCGCGGGCGGTTAGGGGATGGCGGTTGGCGGTTAGATCGATGCGGCTGCAGTTACGCTCGATTCAGCACTCCGCGCTCTGTAATCCGTAATCCGCACTCTGTCTCTCTCAGGTAGGGCTGACCGTCCCCGGTCGGCCGCGGACCAGCAGGGACGCTGGTCCCTACCTAGCGCGAACGGGGTTTGCGGGCGGTTAGGGGATGGTGGTTGGCGGTTAGATCGATGTGGCTGCAGCTACGCTCGATTCAGCACTCCGCACTCTGTAATCCGTAATCCGCACTCTGTCTCTTTCAGGTAGGGCTGACCGTCCTCGGTCGGCCGCGGACCAGCAGGGACGCTGGTCCCTACCTAGAGCAACGAGGCGGCGCCGAGAGGAATGAGCACGGAGTCTGCCTCCTTCGTCCGAATTCCTACTCTCTTTGCTACGCTGCTTCCTTTTCTCCCGACACCTTGCTGCCAAGGGTCAGCATCACCAGCAGGCCGATGAGTGCATAGCAGAGCGACGATCCCAGCAGGACATTGCGCAGCTTGAAGAGGTCGGTCATCCAGCCCATCAGGATCGCCGCGAACGGCAGGAAACCGAAGAAGCTCAGCCCGGCCACGGCGGAGACGCGGCCCCGCAGTTCGGGTGGCGAGCGTTCCTGGACGATGGTGTTCGCGAGGCCGACGAGCGTGGAGACCCCGACGGCGAGGGCGACGAGCGAGCCACCGGCCCAAATGAGGCCGCTCGCTTGGCTCAGGCTGACCAGGGCGCCGCAGGCCAGGATCATGCCCATGAGTATGGCGAGGCGACGGCGAGCCACGCTGAGCGTCATGATGAGCAGGGAGCCGGAGACCGAGCCGAGGCCGGAGCACAACATCAGCAGCCCCATCTCCTGGGGGTTGGCGTGCAGGTCGTTCTTGGCATACAGCGGCAGGAGGACGATGATCACCGGGAACACGAAGAGGGTGTTGGTGGCCAACAGGGCGACCATCGCCAAGCTGGGCTTGTCGCGCCGAACGTGGCGGAAACCCTCGCCGGCGCCGCCTTGGCGCTTTTGTTCCTCCTCGGCGGTGCCTTGGGGGCGACGGGGAAGGGTCGCCAAGGCGACCATGAGGGCCACGAACGAGGCGGCGTTGAGGTAGAACGCCCACTCGGCGCCGTAACGGCCCACCAGGTAGCCGGCCGCGGCCGGGCCGACGAGGCGAGTGGCGTGGAAGACGGCGCGGTCGACAGAAATGGCTTTGGCGACGTTCTCCTTGGCGACGAGCTCCGGGACGATCGCCGCCGCGGCGGGCATCTCGAAGGAACTGGAGACGCCGAGCAGGGCGGCCGCCACGATGATGTGCCAAGTCTGGAGGGCCGACTGTGCGACGAGCATGCCGATCGCCATGGCGAACACGATCTGGGCCAATTGGCAGGCTTGCAGGATATAGCGTTTGTCGTGTCGGTCGGCATAGGCTCCGCCCAGCCGGAAGAGCAGCAGCATGACTAGCCCGCTCGCGAGATGCGGGGCGGCCTGCAGTATGCCTTCGTAGCGCTGGAGGCCCTCGCGGGCGACGACTTCCGTCATGACCCAGCCAAGAGCCATCCCCTGCATCCACGTGCCCGTCATCGAAATACCTTCGCCAATCATGTAGCGGGTGAACGGCCCGTTCGGGAAGCGCTCGGCGGCGGGCTGTTCGGCGGGGGATGACATCGGTGGGCAGACTTGGGGACAATGGACCAAAGTGCAAAGGGAAGTTGGCGGGTAGCGGCTGGCGGCTGGATTGATGCCGGCAAAAGGTAGGGCTGACCGTCC
>JBIISU010000259.1:0-3846 GCA_044340815.1 Opitutales bacterium
GAAAGCATGCCTCCATTGACGACGATGGCGCCCTCGGAAACCGCCGCGGAAACGATGGCGGAGTAGTTGTTGCCGGCCTTGGTCAGGGTGTAGCCGTTGAGGTTGAGGGTGGCGCCCGTGCCGCGGACCAGGTCGACGCGCTGGCTGCCGCCGACGGTGGCGTCGCCGGTGAGCTGGACGTTGGTCCAGGTGTTGATGAGGCCGAGGGAACCGTTGTTGACCAGGGCGCCGCCGGCCGCCGGACCGGAACCCGCGAGGAAGAGCGTGCGGCCGAAGGCCGTGTCGGCCGTGACGTTGGAGAGGTCGAGGGCGCCGCCGCTGGCGACGACGACCGGCGTGCCGGCCAGACCGAGGTTGCCGGTCACGCCGACGCGCACGGTGCCGCCGTCGATGTTGAGGCCGTTGGCGAAGGTGGCGTTGCCGGTGGGCTGGGCGAGGAGCGGCTGGGTCAGGGAGACCTGGCCACCGAGGACGGCGTCGATGCGCGTGCCCGGGGCGATGCCGTTGCCGGTGACCAGCATGCCCGGCAGGAGGTTGGCCGTGCTGGTGACGTTCAGCGCGAGGTCGCCCGCGTTGTTGCCGGCGACGATCGCGGTGGTCGCGATGCGGCCGAAGGTGTTCGCGCCCGAGAGGACGAGGAGACCCGCGCCGGTCTTGGTCAGGCCGAGGCCCGAAGTGTTGCTGATGATGCCGCTGATGTTCAGCTGGTTGCCGGTGACGGCCACGGCCGGGAGGCGGAAGGCGCCGGAGACGGTCGCGAGGCCGGGGCCGGACATCGCGAAGTTGCCCACGCCCTGGACCGTCGTGGCGATCGTGGCGGTGGTCGTCGTGTTGATGTCCAGGGTGCCGCCGCCGCTCAGGGTGAGGGTGCGGTTGGCCGGGATCGAGATCGGGGCGCGCAGGGTACCGCCGTTGATGACGTACTCGGTCGAGGTGACGGAGCCGTTGCCGGCGATCTGGAAGAGGCCGCCCTGGACCGTGAGGCGACCGGAATTGGTCAGGGAGGCGGCCGTGAGCACGCCGCCGAAGTTGGTGACGCCGGAGGCGATGAGCTCACCCGCGATGGTGACGCTGGCGGCGTTGGCGAACGAACCGACGGAAGTGATGGAGTCGGCCGTGACGTTGCCGCCGTTGAGGTTGATGACGGAACCGGTGAGGGGACCGGTCAGGAGCAGGGAGCCCGTGGAGGTGACGGAGCCGGTGACGTTGAGCGCGTCGGCGACGACCGTGCCGCCCGCGTTGTCGAGGGCGCCGTTCACGGTCAGGTCCAGGCCGGAGCGGAGGCGCAGGGCGCCGACCGAGTCCAGGGTCAGGCCCTTGGTCGTGGTGGCCGGGGCGTTGGTGACCTCGCCGCCGAGGGTGGCCTCACCCAGGGTGAAGGCGGTGGCGCCGGCGCCGTCGATGGAGCCGCCGATGAGCACGGTCGTCGACGTCGTCGCGGCGAGGGAGGCCGTGGCGGCGAGGGAGGAATTGGCCGCGATGGTGACGGTGTCGAAGCTGGCGTTGCCCGCGAGCGTCGCGCCGGCGACGTCGACCAGGAGGGCGCCGGTACCGCCGATCTGGTTGACGACGATGCTGTCGTTCTTGGAGAGGCGGAAGGTCGTACCGGCGTCGAAGCTGACGGAACCGGCGCCCAGGGTGCCGCCGTTGGTCAGGACGAGGGTGCCCTCGGCGACGCTGATGCCGCCCGTGAAGGCGAGCGGGGCGTCGATGGTGAGGGTACCCGCGCCGGTCTTGATGAAGCCGTCGTCGCCGGTGAGGGCGGCGATGGCGGGGGTGTTGGTGGCGGTGGCCGACGTCGTGACGTCGATGATGGTAAGCGGGTCGGTCGGAACGTAGACCAACTTGAGGTCGGCGTTGCCGGTGGCGTTGGTCGTGTCGTCCAGCGCGAGCTGCCAGCTGCCCGCGGTGCCCACCCAGCCGGTGGCGTTGATCTCGAAGTTCGCGAGCGAGAGTTCGGACGGATTGGCGGCGACGGTGAGGTCCTTGAGGATCGTCCAGGAGTAGCCAAGGCGCGGGTTGAAGACGGACGGGGCGCCGCGGGCGCCGGTACCGTCGACCGAGAAGACGCGGACGTTGACCTTGCCGTCGAAGGCCGCGCCGTAGCGGAAGCTGAGGGCGTCGCGCTGGGAGGCGTTGGAGGGGTCGGAGGCCTCGATGTCGAGGTTGGCGCCGGCGGCGAAGGCGAAGTTGGCGGCCGAGAGGGCGCCCTTGGCCGAGAGCGTGCCGCCCGTGGCGACGTTGACCGTGCCGACCGTGCCGCTGCCGAAGTAGGTCGCGCCGGCGCCGACGTTGACGGTGCCGCCGAGGGCGCCGGTGCTGGTCAGGGAGGTGCCGGCCGAGAGGTTCGCGGCGACGACGGTGCCGCCCGTGGTGGTCACGGAACCGGCGGTGACGTTGACGGTGCCGAGGGCGCCCGAGCTGTTGACGGTACCGCCGGCGACCGTGACGGTGCCGAGCTGGGTGCCGGAGTTGTCGAAGCGGGTGCCGGCCGGGACGGTGACGTCGGCCACGGTGCCGGCGTTGAGCGCGGTCGCGGTGCCGGCGAGGACGATCGGCGAGGCGACCGTGCCGCCGGTGGCGACTTCGAAGGCGCCGCCGAGCACGTTGACCAGGCCGCCCGTGGCGATCACGCCACCCGGCGCGACGATGAGGGAACCGGCGCGGACCGTCGTGGTGCCGGTGTAGGTGTTGACGCCGCCGAGGGACCACTCCCCTGCCCCGTCCTTGACGAGGTTGAGCTTGCCCGGGGCGACCGTGGCGGAGCCGGCGGAGTCGACGAGCGGGAGGTTGATGGCGTTGCCGGTGGCCGAACCGACGAGGTTGAAGGTGCGGTCGAACTCGATGGGCGCGGCGATGGCGATGGCGATGCCCGCGGTCTCGCCCAGGGTGCTCACCGCGGTGGGCGCGCTCAGGGTCACCTGACGGGTGTCGAGGTTGATGCCCGTGATGGTGGTGCCGGCGGTGAAGGCGGTGCCGGTGATGGTCGAGCCGACGACGATGTTCTCGACGCCGTCGAGGGTGACGGTGGAGACGCCCTGCGGGGCGCGGGCCATGAAGCCGGAATTGCTCAAGGCCACGAAGGAGACCGCGCTCGCGCCGCCGAAGGTGACGGAACCGGCGCCCGAGGAATCGATGGTCGCGCTGGACTTGTAGAACTGGAGGGCGCGGTCGGTCGAGGTCGCGCCGGCGCCGACGTAGCGGAGGGTAGCGCCCAGGGCGATGGTCGTGCCGGCCCCGAGGGAAGAAGCCGCGCCGGAAGGAGCGACGGTGCTGATGACCGTGGTGCCGCCGAGCAGCGTCGGGATGGCGGTGAAGTCGTTATCCGTGCGGGCCAGGGTCGTCGTGCCCGAGCCGAAGACCTGCAAGCCGGTGACGCCGGTGCCGTTGTTGGTGAACTTGGAGTTGAAGACCACATCGCCGGCGCCGCGGACGATCAGGGCGCGGGTGCTTTCGGCGACGTCGTTCCGGATCGTGCGGGCGGTGCCGACCTCGCCGAAGGTCAGGGTGGAGCCGGCGAGGGCCTCGACGGAGTAGCCGCCACCGGAGGCGAAGATGCTGACGTTGCCGAGCCAGCTGTTGGCGCCATCGGCCGAGCGGAGGGCCACCTGGTCGCCGAAGTTGGCGAAGTTAGAGTTAGTGACGTAGCCGCGGCCGCTCAGGCGCAGCGTCTTGGCGTCGTCGATGGCGACGTTGTTGCCCAGTTCGAGGATGCCGATGGACTGGTTGCCGGCCGCGTTGTGGACGATGACGGCGGAGCCGACCGGGCCGAGGGCCAGGCTGTTCTCCAGGCGGACGGTACCGAGGAGCGAGTCGTTGCCGCCGAAGGTGAGGGCGCCGAAGGTG
>JBIISU010000152.1:0-3821 GCA_044340815.1 Opitutales bacterium
ATGTCCCGATGTTCCGCGACCACGTGTTCGTCATCGCGGTCGACGGTTCGATCGTGGCCCATGAGAACTTCGCGAACATCGTGACGGACATCGCCGTGCTCCGCAGCCTCGCGATCAAGGTCGTGCTGGTCCACGGCATCGGCCAGCAGCTGGTCGGCCTGGCCGGCGAGCACAACATCGCGCTGTCCGACGTCCAGGGCGAGGGCCCGACCGACGCCGCCACGATGTCGCTGGCCCGCGAGGCCTCCGCCCTCGTGTCGCAGTCCGTGCTCGAGCACCTCTCCCAGGCCGGGCTGCGCTGCGCGATCACCAACGCCGTCCGCTCGACCAAGGTGGGGCGCCTCAAGGGCGTGGACCACCTCTACACCGGCAAGGTCGAGAAGGTCGACGCGGCCATCCTCAAGTCGATGCTCGCGCAGGACCTCCTGCCCTTGGTCACGCCGATCGTCTGCGACCGCGAAGGCCAGTCGCTGCGCGTGAACAGCGACCACCTCGCGATGGAGCTGGCCGTCGCGCTCGGCGCCTCGAAGCTCATCTACCTCACGCCCTTCAGCGGCCTGCAGGTCGACGGCGTCGTGCAGCTGAACCTCCCCGAGGACGACCTCAAGCGGCTGCTGGCGGACAAGAACGCCAAGCTCGACCCGCGCATCCGCAGCAAGGCCGTCCAGGCCGCCAAGGCCCTCGACGAGGAGGTCCCGCGCGCCCACATCCTCGACGGCCGCGTCTTCGGCTGCCTGCTGACCGAGATCTTCGACAAGGTCGGCCTCGGCACGATGGTGCACGCCAACGACTACGACCGCATCCGCCAGGCGAGGAAGAAGGACGCCCAGGCCCTCTACAACCTCGCGAAGCACGGCGCCAAGACCGAGGCGCTCGTCGCCCGCACGCGCCAGCAGATCGAGCAGGGCTACGCGGACTTCTACGTCTACGAGATCGACGACAGCATCATCGGCTGCGCGGCCCTGCGCCCCTACGCCGACGGCAAGTCGATGGAGCTCGGCGCGGTCTACGTGCAGCCCTTCTACCATGGCCGCGGCGTCGGCCGGAAACTCGTCGAGTTCGCCAAGCGCCGCGCCAAGCAGCTCGGCGCCAAGAAGCTGTTCGCGCTCACGACGCAGACGCAGGGCTTCTTCCAGTCGGCCTGCGGGTTCGTCCCCGCCGCGGCGTCCGACCTGCCGGCCGAGCGGCGCAAGGCGCTCCAGGCCAGCGGCCGCAATTCGCAGGTGCTCGCCTTCGCGCTGCGTCGCCTCAGCGATTCCGTCCGCTGATCACTTCGGCAGGAAGTAGGCGCGCTGCTTGTCCGAGATCGGCAGGCCCGCCCGCTCCATCACCAGCAGGAAGTCCTCCCACGCCGTCCGTTTGGCCGTGGCCGAGGGATTGTGCAGGAGGTAGTTCGGGTGGAAGGTCGGCAGCAACGGGATGCCCTGGTAGTCGAGCCACTTGCCGCGGGCCTGCGTGATGGGCGGGCCGCCGGGATGCAGGGCTTCGCAGGCCTGGGCCCCGAGGGCGACGATCACCTGCGGGCGGACGACCTCGATCTGCGCGCGCAGGTAAGGGAGGTTGAACGCGAGCTCGCGCGCGTTGGGCGGACGCTTGCCGTGGACGGTCGGCGGTTCCGGCCGCCAGCCCATGACCGGCGCCAGGTAGGTGAGCTCCTCGCCGATGAGGCCGGCCGCGAGGATCTTGCGCAGCAGTTCGCCGGAGGCGCCGACGAACGGCCGGCCGGCCTCGGCCTCCTCGAGCGTCGGGGCTTCGCCGACGAAGAAGATCCGGGCGTCGACGGAGCCGTGGCCGAGCACCGGGCGGTGTCCCGGCAGGAGGTGGCGCCGCGTCTCGGGGCACTGCGCGATCAAGGCGTGCAACGCCGCGAGGCGGGCGACCTTGTCGCCGGCGGGCAAGGCCACGACCGGGGGCTCGGGGATCGGGGCGACCGGGGCGGCCGCGGGCGTGACCACGACCGGGGTCGGGCGGGCGGGGGTGGCGGGACGCGCGGCTTGGGCGGACGCGGTGAAGGCGGCCACGGGCGACTCCACGCGCCGGGAATCGTTCGCCACGGGCTTCGCGGCGGCGGCGGACGGGCCGGCGGTCCCGGAGACCTTGCGCAGGAACTCCATCGACTCGGGGGAGACGCTGACCTTGGTCACCCCGGCGGCACGCTGCCGCTTGAGCTCGTCCAGGAGCGCTTCGATGGCGTCGGCAGGGTCGATCACGGGAGGGGGATGGATTGGATGGCCCGGGCGAGGGTCAAATCTTTCTCGGTGAGGCGGCCGCCCGCGTCATGGGTGCAGAGCCGGAGGGTGACGCGGTTCCAGGAGTTATGGATTTCCGGGTGATGGTCCAGCGCCTCGGCGACGGCCCCCACCTGGTTGATGAAATCCAAGGCGGCCTTGAAATCCTTTAACTCATAGGACTTCAACAACTTGCAACCATCCAGACCCCAGCCCTTCAAGCCGGCCAAGGCCGCCTCGATCTGCGCGGGAGTCAACGCTTGGCTCATGAAAACAGCCTCTTTACGAGGGGTAAGGGAGTCAATGCCGAGCTGGAGGATGACCCCTATTGTGAATAAACTTGCCCTCCGGCCGCTCATGTACCTTATCAGTGGTCAGGCTTGTCTCGGAAAATAACCAAAGTAAGAGGCAAGCCCCGCAAGAATCCGGTGAGTTGACGGTCGCTAAGACGGCAAATCGAAATCCGAAGGTCGGAAACGGGCAATGCGGTGAAGGTAAACCAAGCAAAACAAAAGATATGGAAAACAAACTGTTCGTGGGCAATCTGCCCTGGGCCGCAACCGAAGCCGACATCCGCGCTCATTTCTCCCAAGCGGGCGAAGTGGTCTCCGTGGAAGTCATGATGGACAAGTTCACGGGTCGTCCCCGCGGCTTCGCCTTCGTCACCATGGGCAACGCCCAGCAGGCTCAGGATGCGATCGCCAAGACCGAGAACGTCGATTTCATGGGTCGTCCCCTGAAGGTCAACGTGGCTCGTCCCCGTGAAGAACGTCCCTCCTTCGGTGGTGGCGACCGTCCCCGCTCCGGCGGCTTCGGCGGTGGCGAACGCCGTGGCGGCTTCGGCGGCGGCGACCGTGGTGGCTTCGGCGGCGGCAGCCGCGGTGGCTTCGGCGGCGGCGAGCGTCGTGGTGGTTTCGGCGGCGGCAATCGCGGCGGCTTCGGCGGCGGCGATCGCGGCGGCTACTAATCCCCGGATTCACTAGCACCTTTGAGGGGCGTCGAAAGACGCCCCTTTTTTGTGCCCATTGGCCTGATTAAGCCTGTTTCTAGCCTGAAAATGCACCCTTCAGACGATTTGGGCTAGCCAATACCCCCCAAGGATTTAACCCCATGGGACAGCCCCCCACATGCGCCTCCTCCTCGCCTCCCTGCTGGCCACCGCCAGCGCCGCCCTGCCGGCCCAGCAGTTCGACACCCGCGGCATCCCCGCCGACGCCGCCATCGTCCTGGTGACCGCCCCGACCACGGGTCTGCAGATCAACACCTCCCCCGCGATGAAGGCCCTGCGCGAACGCGCCGAGAAGATCTCGCTCAAGGCCGCCGCCGCCGGCCCGGCGGGCCAGCCGAACTACGATAAGATCCTGCGCGAGGAGTTCGGCGTCGACACCAACGACACGAAGAACTCCTTCGCCCTCGGCCTGAACATCAGCAACGGCGCCAATGGTGCCCCCGATTTCTCGGGCGCCGCCATCCTCCACGTCAAGGTCGACCCCAAGAAGGTCGAAGCCTTCGGCAAGAAGCGCGGCATCGCCACGCTCACGGCCGGCGGCAAGACCGGCTGGAACGCGATGCAGTTCTTCGCCGCGGTCGCCG
>JBIISU010000153.1:0-3802 GCA_044340815.1 Opitutales bacterium
GGGTCTTTTGCTTTTTGGGCAGGTCGGACTAGGGTGTGGGTCTGCCATGCCGGGAACCCTCCAACCCTCCGCCTCCGACCGCACCTCCCGCCTCGACCGGGCCTTGGGCGCCACCGCGGGCGTGCCTTTCTACGAGCGGGAAGATTGGCGGCTGGCCTTGGCCCTGCCCGCGCCTCGCCCCGCAGACTTGCCGCGCATCACGAAGGCCGAACTCCGCGCCCACTCGCCGGGTGATTTCCTGCCCCGACGCTTCGACCTGACGGAACTGGAGCAGTCCGGGGAAATCGAGGAGGAAAGCACCTCCGGGACCTCCGGGGCCAGCGTCCGCGTGATCTTCGGCCGCACCTGGTGGGCCGCGCAGGAAGCCCGGGCCCTGCGGCGCCACCCCTTGATCGCCGAGCTGCTCGCGGCGAACCCCGCCGCGCGACGCGCGGTCCTGACCACCCCCGGCTGCAGCGGCGTCAGCTGCTTCGCCCGCTGGCTCAACGTCGAGCAACGCACCTTGGGGTCCACGCTGTTCGTCAACCAGTCGCGGATCCCGTTCACCCTCCCCGCCGAGAAAATGGCGCAGATGGCGGCCGAGACCGCCGCCTGGGCGCCGACGTTCCTCGACGTCGACCCGGTCCACGGGGCTTGGTTCGCCCTCCATTGCGAGCGGCATGGCCTGCGCTTCCCTTCCCTGCGCTTCATCCTCACCAGCTACGAGTACACCAGCTTCGTGCATCGGCGCATCATGGAACGCGTCTTCGGCGTGCCGGTCATCAACCTCTACGGGTCCAGCGAGACGGGCCACCTCCTGATCGACCACCCGGATGGCGGCATGGTCGCCTCCCCGGAGACCGCCCAGCTCGAACTGGCCGACCTCGACGCCCGCGGCATCGGCCAGCTGCTCGTGACGACCCTGACGAACGAGTACCTGCCGTTGATCCGCTACGAAATCGGCGACCACGCCGAGCGCCTGGGCGATCGCTGGGTCGTGCATGGTCGCCTCCGCGACACGCTGCGGGACGCCGCCGGGCGCCTCGTGACCACGCGGATGGTGGACGGGTGCTTCCGCGACATCGCCGGCGTCGCCCATTACCAGGTGAGGCAGCGCCGCGACGGGTCGACCCAGTTGAGCCTGCTGCCGGAGTCCCCGACCAGCGACCTCTCCGCCCACCACCGGGTCCTGGCCGAGCGGCTGACGGCTTTGCTGGGGGCGCGCGCCGAGGTAACCAACACCGACCTCATCACCCCGGAAGATTCGGGCAAGTTCCGCCTGACCGTGCGGATGGCCTGAAGCGGCGGCGGGACGTAAAAAAGGGGGTTTCGGGCTGGAAAATCCCCGGCCAACCCGCCAAGGTGGATTTTTCCCAACATGGAAGTCTACATCGACGGCAAGTTCTACCCCAAGGCCGAGGCCAAAATCTCCGTCTTCGACCATGGCTTCCTCTATGGCGACGGCATCTTCGAAGGCATCCGCCTCTACCAAGGCTGCGTCTTCCGCCTGGACGAGCACCTCGAGCGCCTGGAGATGTCGGCCAAAGCCCTCTGCCTCGACATGCCCTGGACCCGCGCGGAGATCGCCGAGATCGTCTGCGAATCCTGCCGGCGCAACAACCTGACCGACGGCTACATCCGCCTGGTCGTCTCGCGCGGGTTCGGCGACCTCGGCCTCTCGCCGAAGAACTGCCCGAAGCCCTCCATCATCTGCATCGCGGACAGCATCAAGCTCTACCCGGAGGAGCTCTACACGACCGGCATGCGCATCATCACCGCGCCGACGCGCCGCATCAGCCCGGCCGCCCTGCCGCCGATGATCAAGTCCCTCAACTACCTGAACAACATCATGGCGAAGATGGAGGCCCAGCAGCACGGCTTCCACGAGTGCCTCATGCTCAACGAGCAGGGCTACGTCTCCGAGTGCACCGGCGACAACGTCTTCCTGATCCACAAGGGTCGCCTGATCACGCCCGCCTCCCATGCCGGCGCCCTCGTCGGCATCACCCGCCAGGTCGCCCTCGAGGTCGCCGCGGCCCTCGGCATCCCGACCGTCGAGACGAACATCACCCGCTACGACGTCTGGAACGCCGACGAGTGCTTCCTCACCGGCACCGCCGCGGAGGTCATCCCCGTGATCGAGGTCGACGCCCGCAAGATCGGCTCCGGCAAGCCGGGCCCCCTCACCGCCCGCATCCTGGCCGAGTTCCGCAAGAAGGCCTCGCGGGAAGGCCAGATGATCCGCTGAGACCGCCGGCGCCCCGCCGCGCATGCCCGCCGAACCCGTCCCTCCGCCCGCCGCCGGCCGTGATGACACGCTGCGGCGGTTGCTGGGCATCGCCTGGTCGCACCGTGCCGACTGCCTGCAGCTGCTCGGGCTCCAGCTGCTGCTCGTCTTCCTGACGGTCGCGGTCTTCGCCCTCGCCGGCGTCGCCATCGACACCCTCCGGCACTGCGGGGATCCCACGATCCCCGCCCCCGCCCTGCCCTTCTTCGTGCCCACGGGCGCGGGCGACGGCCAGGTCATCGCCTGGCTCGCCGGCGGGATCGTCGTCGCGGCGCTGCTCCGGGCCGCGCTCGCCTATGTCTTCGGCCTGGTCTCGGTGCGTTTCCTGCACGGCCGCATCGTCGTCAACCTCCGCGCCCAGGTCTTCGCCAAGCTCCAGCAGCTGAGCTTCCGCTTCTTCGACACCAACGCCAGCGGATCGATCATCAACCGGGTGACCTCCGACGCCCACTCGGTCCGCATCTTCATCGAAGGCGTGCTGCTGCAGCTGGCCATCATCGCCGTCACCCTCGTCGCCTGCTCGATCTACATGTTCCGCACCGACTGGCGGCTCACGCTCGCCTGCCTGTCCGTGCTCCCGCTCCAGGCCTGGTTCGCTATCCGCTTCTCCCGCCGGGTCCGTCCCGCCTACGAGGAGAACCGGGAGCTGATGGACCGGCTCGTGCTCGGCTTCTCGGAGAACGTGCAAGGCATCCAGGTGGTGAAGGGCTTCGCGCTCGAACCGCGGATCCAAGGGCGCTTCGAGGGCTGGAGCGAGGCCATCCGCCTGCAGAAGCGCAAGGTCTTCAAGGAGATCGCCCTGTTCTGGCCGGTGATCGACGGGCTCAACCGCCTCTCCATGGCCATCCTCGTCGGCTATGGCGGCTGGATGGTGGCCCGCGGCGAGATCGCCCTGGGCACCGGACTCGTGACCTTCGCCGGCCTGCTCCAGCAGTTCGCGACGCAGATCACGACCTTGGCGGCGGTGGTCGACAACGCCCAGGTCTCGCTGGCCGGCGCCAAGCGCATCTTCGAGATCCTCGACACCGACCCCGGCGTGGCCTCGCGGGCGGAAGCCCGTTCGCCGGGCCGCTTCCTGGGGGAGGTGGCGTTCGAGGACGTCTCCTTCGAGTACCGCGAGAACGACACCGTCCTGCACCGGCTGAGTTTCCGCGCGCGCCCCGGCAGCCGCATCGCCATCGCGGGCGCGACGGGCGCGGGCAAGTCCGCCCTCCTTTCGCTCATCCCGCGGTTCTACGACCCGCGCTCCGGCCGCGTGACCCTGGATGGCCACGACCTCCGCGACCTCCCGCTGCCCGAACTCCGTCGCCAGGTCGGGATGGTGTTCCAGGAGAACTTCCTCTTCTCCAACACGATCGCGGCGAACATCGCCTTCGGCCATCCCGACGCCAGCCAGGAGCGGATCGAGCGCGCCGCCAAGGTCGCGGGCGCCCACGGCTTCATCACCGCCCTGCCCGAGGGCTACGAGACCTACCTCGGCGAAGGCGGCGTCAACCTGTCGGGCGGCCAGCGCCAGCGTCTGGCCATCGCGCGCGC
>JBIISU010000154.1:0-3779 GCA_044340815.1 Opitutales bacterium
TTCCAAGATGTAACCAGGCCGATCGGCCGGGTAAGCGGGTACCAGAGCCCGACGGTGAAGCCGAAACTGTGGAAGACCGGCAGGCTCGACAGCAGCACCGCCTGCTCGGGCAGGATATCGGCGTCCTCGATCTGGCGCAGGTTCGCGAGGAGGTTGCGGTGGGAAAGCTGAACCCCCTTGGGTTCGCCGGAACTACCGCTGGTGAAGAGCAAGGCGGCCTCCTCCTCCCCACCCCGGTGCGGCAACCCCAGGAGCGCGGCGAGGGCCCAGGCCGGCAGCAATCGCGCGGCGAGGAAAGTCGGCAGCACATCCGTCTTCCGCAGTCCCTTGAGTTCCTCGGCGATGTCGAGGCGACGGTCGCCCCACGGGAAGTCGGGGAACTTCTCCAGGAGCTTGGTCCGGAACGCTTCGGCAGTGATGATGAGGTCGACCTCCGCGCGGCGCAGGCACGAAGCCCCCTGCTCGCGGCCGAGCGTGTAGTTGAGGTTCACCGGCACCTTGCCCGCGAAGAGACAGGCGAGGTTCGCGACCGTGGCGCCGATGCCCGGAGGGAGGATGATGCCCACCCGGCGGGCGGCCGTGAGGCGACGGAGCCGACGGGCCATGACCCACCCCAAGGCGAGCAACGTGGCGCCGGAGAACTCACGTCGACCGACGGTGCGGTCAACGAGGGCGACGCGGCCGGCCTTGCGGACCAACCCATGCACGACCTCGCGGCCGAGGTGGCGGTCCAGCGATTCGTGCTGGGCGAAGGCCTGCCCGGCGAGTTCGAGCAGGCGCAGGCGGGTGGAGGCGTGCTCGGCGGCCGGGAACGGCGCCCCGACGACCACATGCAGCGGACGCGGGAAGTGGCGCGGAAGCTTCCAGAAGAACTTGCCGCCGCTGTGGCTGAAGATCGAACCCCACAGGCCATCGATGACCATCGGGACGATCGGTACGCCGGCTCGACGCGCGATGAGCTCGTAGCCCCGACGCAGCGGCAGCACGCCGCCCGTGCGGGTGAGGCTGCCCTCGGGGAAGATGCAGACGACCTCGCCGCGCCCCAAGGCGTCGGCCGCCCGCTGGATCGCGTCCTTGGCCTTCTCCTCGGAGACCGGCACGGTCCCCATCATGCGCGTGATCATGCGCATCACCGGCACGCGCTCGAAACCTTCCCAGGAGAGGAAGCGCACCGGCCGGCG
This sequence comes from Opitutales bacterium, assembly GCA_044340815.1. GTDB lineage: Bacteria > Verrucomicrobiota > Verrucomicrobiia > Opitutales > UBA953 > UBA953. Next base: position 1,182 of record JBIISU010000154.1, read on the forward strand.
GAACAGGATGCCGACGATGACGGCGTCCATGTAGGAGACATGGTTGCAGACGATCAGCGCGCCGCCGGTGGCCGGCAGGTGCTCCAATCCCTGGGCCCGGATGCGGTAGAAGAGCTTGCTGAAGATGAGGCAGGCCGACTGCACGGCGCAATAGCCGACGCCCATGGAGCGGTGCTTCACCAGGAGCTGATAGGCGAAGACGAAGAGGAAGAGCGCCGCCGTGACGACCAGCGCGACGGCCGCGAGCAAAGCCATCAGGGCCCCCAGCAGGATAAGAGCGAATATCTGCACAAAAACGGAGCATGGTCCGCCGCCCGACCGGTGCAAGCCGAGTCCTTTGGGGTTGACCCCCTCCGTCGCCCGCATGCCCTAGGGGGCCCCGCATGCGCGACTACGTCCTCAGACGGTTGCTGCTGATTCCGCTGACGTTCGTCGGGATCACCTTCGTCGCATTCTGCTTCACCCGTTTCGTCCCCGGCGGCCCAATTGAGCAGGCCATGGCCGCGCGCCAGCAGGCCGACCAGAAGCGCGGCGCCGGACAGGCCCGGCCGACCGGGCCGGCCTCCCCCGAAGAGCTGGACAACCTGCGCCGCCGCTACGGCTTCGACAAGCCGCTGGTGGAAGCCTACGCCATCTGGCTCGGCGCCTGGCCTGGTCCCGGCGCCTGGCAGACCGGCCGCCTCGACGCCCAGGGCGCCGCGACCGTCGAGGTCGAGGCGGGCCAGGCCGCGGCGGAGAAAGCGCCCGCGACCCGCAAGCTGAAGGTCGCCCGCCAAGGAGACCGGTTCACGGTCACCGATGAGGCCGGCCAAGCCGTCGCGGACTGGCGCGCCGAAGCCGCCCCGCTGCGCGACGACCCCGACAAGGCTCCGCGCTTCGTACTCTACCGCCCGTCCTTCTCGGGCCTGCTCCAGCTCGACCTCGGCGAATCGACCGAGAGCAACAAGCCCGTCTGGGCGGAGATCAAATCCCGCCTCCCGCTGTCGATCTGGTTCGGGGGCTGGTCGCTCCTGCTCGCCTACGCGGTCTCGATCCCGCTCGGCGTGGCCAAGGCGCTCAAGCGCGACGGCGCCTTCGACCGCGGCTCGACGCTCACGCTCTTCATCCTCTATTCGATCCCGAGCTACGTGCTGGCGGTCGTGCTGCTGAAATACCTCGGCTACGAACTGCACTGGTTCCCGACCAAGGGCTTCGCCTGGGATGGGCTGTCCTGGGGCGCGCGCTTCCACCACACGCTGCTCCCGCTGGGCTGCATGACGGTCGGCGCCTTCACGGCCCTCACCCTCTTCACCCGCAACGGCCTGCTCGAGAGCCTGGGCTCGGACTACATCCGCACGGCCCGCGCGAAGGGCGTGAGCCACCGCCGCATCGTCTTCGTGCACGCGCTGCGCAACTCCCTGATCCCGATCGCGGCGACCTTCGGGCATAACCTCGGCTTCTTCCTGACGGGCTCCTTCCTCATCGAGGTCACCTTCAACCTGCCCGGCATGGGCCTGCTGGGCTACGACGCCCTGCTGCACCGCAACTTCCCGGTCTTCCTCGGCCTGCTCACCCTCTCCAGCCTCGCCATGCTGCTGGGCAACATCGTCTCCGACCTCTGCGTCGCGGCCGTCGATCCGCGCATCCGCTTCGACAAGAAAGCATGAGCTGGCTCGACCCCATCACCCGCGGGCGCCTCGCCCGTTTCCGCGCCCACCGCGCGGCCTGGTGGTCCTTCGTCGCGCTCGCGACCCTGGCCGTCCTCGCGCTGCTCGGCCCCCTGCTGGTCGGCAACCGCCCGCTCCTGCTGAAGGTCGACGGCGTCTGGCATTTCCCCTTGTTCGTCCGCCACCTCTCCGGGGCCGAACTCGGGGTCGGGGGCCCGGCGGAGCCCAACTTCCGCCTGCTCGCGCGTCGCCTCGAAGCCGAAGGCCGCGGCTGGGCGCTGCTCCCGCCAGTGCCGTTCGCGGCCGACGAAGTCTGCGAGGTGATGCCGGCGGTCACGCGCGACGCTCAAGGGCGCTGGTGCGACCCGCGCGGCGTGATCGCCGAAGGGCGCATCTTCACCCTGCAGGCGGACGGGACCCGCGCCCGCACCTGGTCCATCGTCGACGGTCGTCCGCACGGCGACGCCAGGGTCATCGCCGACGGGGTCTCGGTCGCGCGCGCCAAGTTCGTCGACGGAGCCGTCGTCCAGGCGCTGCCCGCCGGCCTCAAGGTCGACTGGACCCCCGCCGGCGAACTGCGGACGCTCCTGCCGTCGCCCTGCCCACCCGGCCTCGACGGCCACTGGCTCGGCACCGATGAATCCGGCCACGACGTCCTGGCCCGCCTCTTCGGCGGCTTCCAGGTGCTGCTGAAGGCCGCCCTGATCTTCGTCCCGGTGGCCTACCTCGTCGGCCTCCTGCTCGGCGCCGCCATGGGGTACTTCGGCGGCTGGTTCGACCTCGTGTGCCAGCGCCTCATGGAGGTGTGGTCGAACATCCCCTTCCTCTACGCCATCATCCTGCTGTCCAGCCTACTGGAGCCGTCGCTCGCGATGCTCGTCCTCATCCTCGTCGCGTTCTCCTGGATCGGCATCGCCCAGCAACTCCGCGCCACCGCCTACCAGGTCTCGGC